>JAQVEU010000093.1 GCA_028697565.1 Candidatus Ratteibacteria bacterium | reverse complement strand
TTTTGGATATATCAGTGAGTTTGATGTGGATTTTAATCTTTTGAAAATGTCTGGATGTGAGTCCATATTTTTTGGGCTTGAGTCGGCAGATGAGAAAATTCTCAGGGATGGGATGAATAAGAAGGTAGATATAGACAAAGCAAAGGAAGTCCTTACAGAGTGTAAGAGGTCAGGGATATTTACTGTGGTAAGTTTGATATATCCAGCACCATTTGAAACAGAAAGCAGCAGAAAGAAAACGATGGACTTTATAAAAGAGGTGAGGCCCAACTCTGTTCTGGTACAGTTTGCAGGTATATATCCAGGAACAATGTGGTTCAAATATCCAGAAAGGTTTAACTTCATAATGGAAGATAGAGAGTCCTATCCTTTTAAGACGATGACATATCAGATAAAAAATCTTTTTCCACCAACGTACTGGGAACCCCTGCCTTATAGTATCAATGGTATGTCTTTTAAGGAATATTCAAAAGAGGCAGCACTTTTCCAGAAAGAGGTGCAGAACGAAGGGATAGAAACATCCATCTCTGACGATGCATATCTGATTTACAAAGTTAGTGGATTTTCAACACTCAGGGATTTTTTAAATACAAATAGATATTATTTCTATTCAGGGAAAAGAGATAAACTTGAGGAAGAGATTGCATATATCAATAAAAAAATTACAGGTATAGGATAATGGGCAGAAAAAGGGTTGTTATCACAGGTATAGGAGTTATTGCTCCCAATGGTATAGGCAAGGATAATTTCTGGTATGCTTTAAAGACAGGCAGGTGCGGTATAAAAAAAATAAGTTTTTTTGACGCCTCTGATTTTCCTGTTCGTATTGCTGGTGAGGTAAGGAATTTTAATCCAGAAGAGTTTATAGAAAAGAAGAAGGCAAGGAGAATGGCAAGATTTTCCCAGTTTGCGGTTGCCTGTACCAAAATGGCTCTAAAAGATACGGATATGAGTCCTGAAGAGGTACAGAAAAAATATCCAGGGATTGTAATGGGAATATCAAGTACTGATTTTGAAACAATGGAGGAACAGTGTAGGATTTTATACTCAAAGGGACTTAACAGAATAAATCCTGTATCGTCCTTTATAAGTGTTCCGAATGCCCCATCCGGGGATATAGCGGATGTACTTAATATTAAAAGTTTCAATCTTACGGTATCAACAGGTTGTGCTTCAGGTCTTGATGCTGTAGGAAATGGCTACCGTTTGATAATGAACGGAGAGACAGGATGTGTTATAGCAGGTGGCTCTGACTGTCCTGTAACTCCTTTGATGCTCGCAACATTATGTGCTGCTGATATTATGTCAAAGATTGAAAACCCTGAAAAGGCAAGCAGGCCTTTTGATAAATACAGGGAAGGGGGAGTTCTTTCTGAAGGGGCGGCAGTTGTTATTCTTGAAGAGTTAGAGAGTGCCCTTGCAAGGGATACTAATATCTATGGAGAAATTATTGGATACGGACAGAGTACAGAAAGTAAAGATGGAGAACCTGGCTCTGGACTTAAACGGGCGATAGAAAAGTGTTTGGGAGAAGCAGATATAGACCCTACCAGTTTAAGTTATATTTCAGCCCATGCTCCTTCTGATAAACTTCTGGACCTTTATGAAACGAATGTTCTGAAGGAGATATTTGGTTCTTTTATATACAGGGTTCCTGTAAGTTCAATAAAGGGGCACATAGGGAATCCCTATTCATCAGCAGGGGTTATGCAGTTAATATCTGTTGTCCTTGGGATGAAAGAAAGTGTTGTGGTTCCGACGCTCAACTATGAATTTCCCGACCCTGAGTGTGACCTTGACTATGTGCCTAAATATCCGAGGAAAAACGAGATTAACATTGCTCTGGTTAACTCACACGGTTTTGGTGGAGCAAATTCATCTATCTTGGTAAGGAGATATGTATGAATATATCAACGATAGCACTCATATTTACTCTATTGCTGAATATATTCATCATCTACCTTGTATATAAAAGTAATCCAGAGCGACTGACTAATCGTATCTTTTCTTATCTTGTGGCAAATATCCTGATATGGAACCTGATTGTACTATTTATTATTGAGTCAAAGACAGTTGAAACAACTGTTTTCTGGATAAGGTCGGCATTTGCAGTTGGAAGTTTTGTCCCTTTGTTTCTTCTGTCTCTGGTTTATTCAATTGCAGAAGGGAACAGGCCGTTTTTGAAAAGGAAGGACTTTTTGTTGGCAGTTGTATTGTCTGCCATATGTTTTTGCATTAGTTTCACACCGGATTTTTTTACTTCATTAAAAGTACCTGATGTCGTAACCCTGACAAATATTCCTGAAGTAACTTATGGATGGTCATTTTATACCTTCTTTATTTTATTTTTTGCAGTTGGTTTTTATGCATTAGGACTATTGCTTAAAAATTTGAAAAAGAAGAAAGGGCTTGCAAGGGCAGAACTACAATATATTCTTTTGGGCTGTTTTTTAGGACTTTTGTTTATATGTATTACCAATTTTGTATTTCCTGTGTTTTTTAAAACATCTGTTCTTGTTCAGTTTGCGCCTGTGGGTGCATTGGTAATGAATGGTGTTATCGGCTATGGGATAGCAAGGTATAAAATTATGGATGTTTCAGCACTGATGCAGAGGATACTTTCTTACTCACTCCTTATTCTTTCTGTTTTTTTGCTTTATAGCATATTACTATTCTCCCTTCGCTGGTTGTTGATTCCCCGGCTCCCAAAAGAGTCAGTTCTGCCAGATACCCTCGCACTTCTTGTGATTATTTTTCTTTTCGAACCCTTAAGGAAAAGGATAAGCCATTTTGTGTGTTACAGGATATTTAATTTAGAGTATTCACCAGAGGATGTTTTTAAAGGGCTGGAAAGTGTTTTATACACTGTGGAGGATATAAAGATATTTCTTGAGAGGTGTTTAAAAATAGTTCTTGAAAGTGCAGGTATCAAGGAAGGCAAGATATTTTTTACCGATGCAACAGGACATAGTAATCATTTTGTTATTACCCAGTCATTACAGGAGCCGGCTACGTCTGACAACTATGTATATCCTGAGATAATTGAAAAGGTATTAAGGAGAAGGGCATCTCCTCTTGTAAAAGGTGAATTAGAGCGAAGAATTCCAGATGAAACAACCACTGCTGTTATAGAAGAGATGGGAAAAATCAATATAGAGATAGCGATGCCTCTTCTGAGTGATGACAAGTTGCTTGGGATATTATGTTTTGGAGAAAAGGTTTCCGGCAAGTTTTTTTCTCCTGAAGATGAAGAGATATTTTCACGGCTTTCAAGATATCTCTCACTGAAGATGCAAAACTTCATTTTCTATCAAGAACTTGAAAGGGAGAGGATATACCAGGAGGCCCTTCTTGAAAACCTGCCTATAGGGGTTATCGGAACAGATGCGGATGGATATATAAATATTGTCAACAGAGAGGCAGAGAAAATTACCGGACTTAATAAGACAGATATTGAAAGAAGGCACTTTAGTGATGTATTACCGGAGGAGATTAAAAAGGTTCTTGCTTATGCAATTCAGAACAAAAAAGATGTAAGGAATCTGCAGTTTAAAATGAAAAAAGAAGATAAGGAGGTATTTTTAAGTGCCAATGCCTCTCTATTCTATGACAAGAATGGAATTCTGTTGGGGGCACAGATTATATTTTCAGATATTACACACATAGAAGAACTGGAAGAGGGAATGAAGAGGGCAGAACGACTTGCTTCATTGGGTGTAATGGCAGCAGGTATTGCCCATGAGATAAAAAATCCTCTGGTTTCTATCAAAACCTTTGCACAGCTTTTACAGGAGAAGTATAATGATAAAGAGTTTTATGAGAAGTTCTCCGCTCTTGCTATAAAGGAAGTGGACAGGATAAATGCTCTGGTGGAGGACATACTTGTATTTGCGAAGCCAAGAGGTGTTGTGTGGGAAGATGTGGATATAAAAGAGGTGTTGGGGGCAACTATAGTTCTTTTATTGTCGCAGTTTACCAATAAAGAGATTGAGATAAAAGAAGATTTTTGTGCAGAGTCGGTGGTTATAAAAGGGGATGCGGATAAACTAAAGCAGGCATTTCTTAATATATGTATAAACAGTGTCCAGTCAATAGACAGAAAAGGAGTTATAGAAGTTAAGATAGTAAAAAAAGGTGAGGAAGTAATGATAGAGATAAGGGACAATGGAAGAGGTATAAAAAAAGAGATACTGGACAAGATATTTGAGCCATTTTTTACAACAAAGGTAGAGGGAACAGGGCTGGGACTTTCAATTGTGGCAAGGATAATAGATGAGCATAAAGGAAATATTCAGATAGAAAGTGAGGAAGGAAAAGGAACAAGTGTTTTTATAGAATTGCCTGTAAGACAGAGGGAGAGTCAGGCAGATGAATTATTTAATGATTATAACAGAGGATAAGGGAATATCTACCTCTTTAAAAGCGATATTCGGAGAGGACTATTTTATAGAGAATGTTCAGCCAGAATGTGCATTGAAAATTATTTCAAAAAGAAGACCAAGGGTTATCCTGCTTGATTCTCAGTTTACCGGTGTAAATTCTGTAGAACTTCTGAGTGAACTGCTAACGTATGACCCCACACTTACCATCATTAAACTTGTATCTTCTTTTGATAAAATTGCCCGAAGATCTATTGAACTCGGTGCCTTTGAAGTGGTTGAAAAACCACTTGATATAGAACGTCTAAAGCATATTATAAAAAG
>JAQVEU010000092.1 GCA_028697565.1 Candidatus Ratteibacteria bacterium | reverse complement strand
TAAAAGGTTTTTATCATATCTGCCCCTAACTCAGTTATGATGCGACACCCTGTCTTTATCTGTCTGTATATTTCTTCTTTACCCAATGTCTCACTGGACGCAGGAAAGTACTCGCCTATAACCGGTATTCCAAGTTGGTGACACCTATGGGTTATTTTACGGAATATACCTATATTTTCCGCATCCTGCCTTTCACTACCTGTCTTAAGTGTCAGAGAAACCAGTGCAATCTCAATACCAAGGGAAAGGGCCTCTTCTGGGGAAAATGCATCAATAGAGACCGCCTCATTATATTTCCACTGAGAGCAATATACGGTATTCCAGTTTAGTCTACCTACTATAAACGGGGAACCCCTGTCTACAAAATAATCTCCTGTATGCCTTATCATCCCTGGACTTAATAAGACCGCATCCACATTTTTGTTTATCTTTGAAACTGTCTCTTTTATATCAGTCATCCCAGAAATAGGTCCGTCAAACTCCCCATGGTCGCAGGCAATAACCACTACATTGCCTCTTGAAAAGAGCCGTTTCATTCTTATCTCTTTGCCATTCATAATATAGTTCCTCTATATTTAGTTGCAAATTAAAACTTATTTTGATATAATTATAGCATAGTGATAAAATTTTGTCAAGTCAAATTAGTAAATGGTAAAATTTTTCTATGGGAATAAAAAGTATAAAAAACAAAAAAAGGATAGCAGAGATACTTGAAAAGAATGGAACTGTTTCTGTCTCTGAACTTGCGCCAGTCCTGAAGGTCTCTGAATTTACAATCCGCAGATATCTTGAAGAGCTTGAAAAGGATAACATCCTTACAAGAACCTATGGAGGTGCGGTAAAAAAATATAATGACCTTTCCCCTGAATTTTTTTTCAGGGAAAAGGCAAAGAGGCATCTGCAGGAGAAAAAAATAATTGCAGAACTTGCTATCTCTCTCATCAAAGAGGGAGAGACCATATTCCTTGATACAGGGACAACCACACTTGAGATAGCACATCTTCTTGCAAGAAGTGAAAAGAATCTTGTTGTGGCAACAAACTCTCTTCCTGTGGTTTCAGTAATTTCCCAGGTACCTTGTATAAAGGTTTTTGTGTTGGGTGGTTTTTTACGACATGAACTGATGGACTTCGCAGGGCCATTTTCCACTAAAGAGATAGGTATCCTTAACTTTGACCAGGTATTTTTAGGTGTGGATGGCATATCTGCTGAGTCAGGACTTACAACAACCGATATAACAACTGCCAAGGTTGAAGAAGCAGTTATGGACAGAACCAGAACTATAAATATCGTTGCGGACTCCTCCAAAATAGGAAAGGTATCACTCATCCCTTATGGCAGTATTAAGGAGAGGAAGGTCCAACGAATCCTTATAACTGATTTCCATGCGAATAAAGAAGAACTGGAGAGAATAAAAAAGGTAGGGATTGAAGTAAAAATTGCACGCCAGACAGGAGAGGGAAAAAGATGAAAGGATGTAAAACAGGGGTTATGGGGCTAACACTTGGTATATATAAAAAAAACCTACCTTCACTTATGCCCCGACTGGAAAACTTTTCCAGAGAAATAAATGAGGCCATCTCAAAAATATCTGAAACTGTCCATTATCCTATAGCATGGAACAAAAAGACAGTCCTTGAGGGACTATCACGATTTGAAAAGGAAAGAGTTGATGGACTCGTTCTCATATTCCTCTCTTATTCCCCCAGTATGGACATACTCCCGCTTTTTCAAAAAACAAAAATACCTGTTCTTATATGGAACACACAAAAACTTGATAGAATATCCTCCTCTTTTTCTTCTCAGGATGTCCTTGAAAACCATGGGATGCATGGTGTTCAGGACTTAGCCAGTGTTCTTTTAAGAGAAAAAATAAATTTTCTCTTATTACAGGACATTATAAAGACAGAAAGACACTTGTAATGGTAAAGGACTGGTGTGAAGCATCTTTTGCTGTCTCAAAGATGAGAGATGCGAGGATAGGAAGGATAGGAGGGACTTTCCCGGAGATGGGCGACTTTGCAATCTCTCCGGAGATACTTAAAGACATTTTAGGACCTGCGCTATTAGAGATTGGAAAGGACGAGATAGCAAAATTTAAAAAATATCCAGGAAGAATATATGAACCTGAAAGTTATCTACCTTTTGATACAGGATGGTCTCCTGAGATAACAAAAGATATAAAAAGTGCCGCATGCAGGTCTATATGTTTCTTACAAGAGATAATAAAAGAAAAGGAACTTTCAGGCATTACAATAAACTTTCAGGGGCTGAAGGAAGAAATACCTATGCCCTTTCTTGCCATATCCTGCCTTCTTGCATCTGGTATGGGATATGGTGGAGAGGGGGATATATACTCTGCATCTGCTGTTTTTTTAGGACAGTTATTTTCTAATAACCAAGCGAGTTTCTCTGAGATGTTCACTACTGACTATAAAAACTCCTTTATCTTTATGTCGCATATGGGAGAGATGAATATCTCTTTAAGAAGGATGGATGAGCCTGTAAGGATTGTGCTTAACAGAATGGAATTAGGTAATAATGTCCCAACTGCAGTTCCTGTCTTCAGTATAACCCCAGGGAAATACACACTCTTTAATCTTACAGGCACAGATAGAGGACTAAAGGTTATCGCATCTCTTGTGGATGTACTGGACAGGAGCCCTCTCAAAAAGGTAGATACACCTCACTTTTTCATAAGACCTGCCCAAAAAGTTGAGGACTTCCTTACCGCATACAGTATGGAAGGTGGCTCGCATCACCTGGCAATAGTATATGGTGACATCAGAAACAAGCTGAAATTTTTCTGTAATATAAAAAACATACCCTATGTGGAGATAAGATGATACTGGTATTTGATAGTGGGACGACAAATACAAAGGCATTTCTTTTTAGTGAAAAAGGAGAACTTCTTGCTTCTGCTTCACATCCTACAAAAGTCATCTATTTGGCAGGTGGAATGGTTGAACAGAAAGCGGACTTCTGGTGGGATGCACTGGTAAAAACTGTACAAAAGTTACGCAGAACTACCTGGTGGGAGAAGGAGAAGATAACATCTGTGTCTATCAGCAGTCAGGGTGGCACATTTGTTCCCCTTGACAGGTGGTCTCATCCATTAAGGGCAGGTATTACATGGCTGGACAACAGGGCAGAAGGCACTGCAAGATGTCTGAATAACCGATATGGGAATGAATACTTTTTCAGAAAGACAGGCCACTATCTTGCAGGGTGGTCTCCCCCTGCCACATGGCTCTACCTTAAAAAGAAAGAGCCATCAGTTGTATCTGAAACAAAAAGGTTGTCCTTTGTTGCTGACTATCTTAACTTTAAACTCACAGGTAGTTTTTTCCTTGATGCCACAAGTGCACAGATGAGTTGTTTCTATAACATTGTTAAGGGTATCTGGGATAAAGAGATATCAGAGATAGCAGGACTCAGTGAAGAGAAACTGCCTGTGGTAGTTCCTTCTTATGCTGTAGGTGGAGGTATCTCAAGGGAGACATCTACAATTCTTGACATACCGGAAGGAACGTCTGTTGTTGCAGGTGGACATGACCAGTACTGTGCATCATTGGGAGCAGGGGCTATCAACAAAGGGGACTGCCTCCTTTCCTGTGGAACCGCATGGGCGCTCCTTGTAGTAACTGAAGGCCCTGTTTTTATATCAGATAGTGGGTGGTGTCCTGGAAGGCACTGTATAGATGGCCTTTTTGGACTGATGGCTGCAATAAGTAATGGGGGAGTTGTCCTTGACTGGATGAGAAGAAATCTGAGAATAAAAGAAACTACCTGTGATGAAAAGGTTGAGGTTGTCCCTGACTTGACAGAGAATAAAGGTATTATCAAGAATATAGGTCTATCCACCACAGGATATGATATATTCAATGCAGGAAAGAGGGCACTGTCTCTTGAGGTGAAAAAACAACTTAAAAAGACAAGTGAAAAGATACAAAGGATTTTGATGGTTGGCGGCGGAACAAAGGAAAAGATGCTGCCGGAGATGATAGAAAAGCACACAGGAATAAAGTTAATAGTACCTGAAATAAGTGAATCAGCAGGAAAGGGTGCTTTTTTGCTGGCAAAAGGAAAGGAGGCAATATATGAGTTACTGGGCAGATGTAGAGGCAAAAAGAGTTCCGGATGTTAAGGTTGTTCCACCTGGGCCAAAATCACAGGAATATCATAAAAGGGCAAATATGTATATGAAGGGCTATTCCAGTCAGGTGCGGCTTTTCCCTGTTGTTTTTGAAAAGGGATATGGCTATACCCTGACAGATGTGGATGGCAATACCTATATTGACTTTTCTTCTGGGATATATGTAACAAGTTTAGGACACTGTCATCCAAAGATAAGTGAGGCAGTTTGTAGGTATGCAAAAACCCTTATGAACTGCCATGACTTTACCACACCTGTAAAGACAAAACTTCTTGAAAAACTTGCTGAAACAACGCCCGGCGACCTGAATGGTATCCAGTTCTATGACAGCGGAACAACTGCTGTAGAGGCAGGGTTGAGGGCGATAAGGGCAGCAACAGGACGGCTTGAGTTTATATCATTTCACAGGGACTTCCACGGAAAAACACTTGGGGCGGTAAGCCTGGCAAGGGTTGACAGAACACAGGGTATGCGGGCACCTGGCTTTTTCCTTGTGCCAAGGGGATACTGCTATAGATGTGCCTTCAAGATGAAGTATCCTGAATGTAACCTTTACTGTGTAGATTATATTGATACAGTTATCAGGGAAGAGACATCCGGTCAGGTAGCAGG
>JAQVEU010000091.1 GCA_028697565.1 Candidatus Ratteibacteria bacterium | reverse complement strand
GCCATAGTCCCTAACTCCACTTACCACTCCACGAAAGACCCTGCGTGAATGTAAAACTCCTTCTGGAATATCTGAATAAGGTGTATCAAGATTTCCAAAACAAAATACATCTGTGTTAAGGATAGGGAAGGCACCTTTACCTGCACCCAATATATCCCTGATAACTCCTCCTATTCCTGTGCCTGCACCACCATACGGTTCAAGTGCTGATGGATGGTTGTGTGTCTCTACCTTAAAAGCAACTCCATATTTCTTATTAAATCTTATAATTCCCGCATTATCCTCAAAAACAGAAACACAGAAATTCCCTTTTACTCTATCCGTTGCATCTTTAATTGCCTTCAGAAGGGTTATTTTTTGTCTCTTGTGTTTTTTACCGGCAATCTCCGTATAATCTATATCTGCTCTGAATATCTTGTGGCAGCAGTGTTCTGACCATGTCTGGGCAATGGTCTCTATCTCGCAGTCAGTAGGGTTTCTGCCAAGAGATGTAAAGTAATCCTGAATAATCTTCATCTCTTCAAAATTAAGCGACAGGAGATGTTTCTCGCTAATCTCTAACAGTGTTTTTTTGCCTACCCCTATAATTTTTATTTCTTTAACACACTCACCCATTGTATCCTTCCTCATTCAGCAACCTTATTGAATAGTCCTGCACAAGGCGGTTTGCAAGAACCTTTTCACATATAAGTTCTATATTGTGTTTTGTTAATCTACCCTTGATATAATATCTCTTCCCTGTGGATGTTTTCACATCTGCCTTAATCCCTGCATCTCTTATCGCAATAGAAACTGTATCTGCCACAGCATCTGTGACTCCCTTTTTATAAAATACATCCACCACGATACTATAACCATCTTTTCTAACAGGTGTCCCTTCCTCTCTTATAAAATATCTTTGTATAACCCTATCTAAAAGCACATCCTCCGCAATTTTTCTAATATCCTCTAATGATATGTCCCCTTCAAAACGGTACAGGTCAGCCGTTGCTATATCCTCTATTCCCACCAGTCCTGTCTCTCTGATATTTTTCAGGGCATCCATTCCGAAGATATCAGGGACACCTTCTTTATTACACACCTCTATTAAAAATTTATTTTCTTTCATTACGAATTTTCCAGATTCAATAATCTTGTGCAGTTTTTCCACTCTATCTTTTCTATAATTTCATCATCTACTATCTTCTCCTCTCTCAACTTCCTGATAAAATCCACATTTGGATACACCTTATTCACATCGCTTCTATTGCAGGAATCCGTGCCGAAAAGCACCCTATCCTGAAATTCATTGATAAAATCAGCAGTAAAAGAAATATCTCTGGTGAGAGCATTATAACCACTATGTGCAGATATATCAACCCAAAGGTTTTTATAATTTCTCATTAATCTGACAACCGCCCCAACGCCCTTTATCTGTCCAACTGGATACCCTAACCTCTCTGATTTTGAAACATCCGCAGATACCTCCGACCAGAAGGTTGGTCCATGCCCTATAAATATCGTTTCAGAACAACTTTTCAGTGCGTTTTCAAGTTTTGGTAATCCATAACTATCCCTTAATCCATATCCATACTCACTATCATTCATATCAAAAAGCACAGGAAATCCTATCTCTCCTGCCTGTCTATAAAGATTTATACATCTTATATCATCAAAGTCCATTTTCGGTAATAATTCACCCAGTCCCTTACATCCCCTGATTTTGTATTCCCGAAGGAGTGGTTTGAAATCCGTAACAGGGCTGTTGAGATAGCGCGGGTCTATCAAGCAGAAAGGGATTAACCTGTCAGGATATTTAGAACAGGCATTAATAACATCTTCGGTATTACATTCAAGATAGCCACCTTCAGGATGTTCACTCAACGGCAATACACAGGTAATATCTATGCCCCATAAATCCATTTTTGCAATCAGATTTGTCACATCTATAAATTCCTTTCTATCCGCAACTACCCTTCCTATGTGTCCGTGAATATCTATTATTCTTACCTTCATTTTTCACTGCCTTTTTTTGAAAAACTGTTATTTATTATACCATACACAGTATGCGATATATAACGGATAGATATCCTTTGCTTTACAAAAAAAGCCCATACCTATGGTAAAATTAAAGCATGAATGAAAAGATAGCAGTTCTTGAGGATGAAAAAGATATACTGGAACTTATAGCATTTCATCTTAATAAGGCAGGATACAGGGTGTATAAATTTTCAAAGGCAGACGACCTATTTAAATCTATGGAAAGGGAGAAGTTTGACCTTTTAATACTTGACCTTATACTACCCGATATGGATGGTATTGATATATGCAAACAGATAAAGACATCCATATCCCCTGCCCTACCCATAATTATGGTAACAGCAAAAGCAGAAACAGAAGATAAAATAATAGGACTGGAGATGGGAGCAGACGACTATATAACAAAACCGTTTTCCCCAAAAGAACTTGTTGCGAGGGTAAAAACTGTATTAAGACGATACAAAACCACATTCTATGGAGAGGAGATTATAAAAATAGGAAATTCACTTGTAATAGATACAGCAAAACACTCCGTATATGTTGATAATAAACAAGCTAAACTTACATTTGCGGAATTCGGGATATTAAAGATACTTGCATCTAAAAAGGGATGGGTCTTTTCAAGAGATAAGATTATTAAACTTCTCTGGGAAGGAGAAAAAGTAGTAATTGAAAGGACAGTGGATGTACATATAAAGAACCTTCGGGAAAAATTAGGTAAAGCAGGTAAATATATTAAGAATGTAAGGGGTGTGGGGTATAAAATAGAAGAATGATTACTATAATACTAACCCTGATAGTTTGTTTATTAATATCTCTGGTGATATTTCTATCTCTACACCTCAGGTATATATCTCTGCTCAACAGAAAATTTTTGTTAGAGCATACTGAACTAAAAGAACTGCTCAAGAAAATTCAGAATCAAATAGAAACATTTCTACTACACCTTCCCATACCTGTATTACTGCTTGACAAAACAGGTACCATAAAATTCGCAAACTCAGAATTAAAAAATATCGTAGATAACACACCAGAAGGTCATAACTACATTGAATTTTTCAACCAGCCAGAATTTATTGAAGCAATTCATCAAGTTTTAGAGAATAGAAACTCCACTACAAAGGAATTGCTTTACAAAGGGAAAACATATATTGCTTCATTCTGTTTTTCAGGAACGACCGAAGAGATATTTATTGCTCTGAAAGATATAACCAAGACAGAAGAAATATCAAGGATAAAAAAAGAACTCATAAGTAATATCTCCCATGAATTGAAGACACCGCTCACTGTAATACAGGGCTATCTTGAAACAATATACGATGAAGTTGCCCCTGCCGTTAAGAAACAGGTTGAGATAGTAAAAACTCATACAGAACGGCTTGCAAGTATTTTAAGCGACCTTCTTAAACTTTCAGAACTTGAGGAGATAGAGATAGAGTTTCAGCAGGTTGATATAAAAAACATTATTGAAAAAATTGTCCGGATATTTGAAAAAAAACTCATATCTAAAAATCTCTCGTTAACAGTTGAGATAGATAAGGTCAACCGTTATATTTCAGGAGACCCTTATAAATTGGAAGACCTTTTGATAAATCTTATTGACAATGCTATCAAATATACAGATGAAGGAGAGATAACAATAATAACAGAAAGGACAGACAATAACCTCGTTATCAGGATAAAAGATACAGGTATAGGTATTCCTGAAAAATCAATACCCAGGATATTTGAAAGGTTCTACGTTGTTGATAAATCCCGTTCAAGAGAGACAGGTGGAACAGGACTGGGACTTGCAATAGTAAAACATATAGTGCTCTTACACAATGGAACGATAGATATAAAAAGTTCACTTGGTGAAGGCACTGAGGTTATTGTATCTCTTCCATTAAAGCCGACCTATCTATAATAGTTCTTTTCAAAACCCCTGAAAAATTTAACAGAAATTTAACATATCCTTTATTTATTCTTTATTCCCTCCTGGTAAAGTATATCCGTAAAACAATTATTTCTTCCCAGTAATGTCCGTAAAGGAGGTGATAGAAAGCAGTCAGGACAGGGAAGATAAATAGAATAAAAAACCAAAAAGGAGGAAAAAAAGATGAAACGTCTGATAACAACCCTGCTACTTATAGTGGTGGTATCTGTCTCCTTCGCCTCTGAAGTGGACCGCCTGGTGGAAAAATTAGTGGAGAAAGGCATACTTACGGAGGGAGAAGCATACAAAATACTTGCAGAGGCAGAAGAAGAAGCAAGAGCACAGGAAGCACTGGCAAGAAAGGATACAGATAAAATATCTGGATGGATAAAGAATACAAAATTCAAGGGGGATATACGGTTGAGATATGAACATGCAGAAAGAGACAACCAGGATGGTTCTTATATCGCAGACAGAGACCGGACAAGGGTAAGATTTAGATGGGGATTTGATACAAAGGTCAACGACCGTTTAGAAACAGGAATGAGAATTGCAACAGGGGACAGTTCTGACCCGACAAGTGCTAACCAGACATTCACCAATGCGTTTGATGATAAGAGCATCTGGCTGGACAGGGCATACCTTAAATATAATTTTGCTTCTATAAAAACACTCTCATTCACAGGCGGTAAGATAGCAAACCCTTTCCTATCAACAAACCTTGTCTGGTCAGGAGACCTTAATCCGGAGGGAATTATCCTGCAAAAAACATTTCCCGTTAAATCAAATACAGGTGAGTTCTTCATTACCGGTGGATACTTCTCTGTTAAAGAACGAAGTAGTGATATTACAGACCCTTATATGCTTGGCACACAGGTGGGATATAATGGAAAAATAGGGAACAAGAAGTTTAAAG
>JAQVEU010000090.1 GCA_028697565.1 Candidatus Ratteibacteria bacterium | reverse complement strand
TTTGGTGAGGGGTGGAGTCCCCTTCAATTCCTCCCCATATGAGGGGGGAGGATATAGGTGGGGGTGGTTAGAGGGGATTTTTAGGTTTAGTGTTTTGGATTTAGAGTTTATTTATAGGTGGGGGTGGTAAGTGTAGGAAAGGTTTCACCCTCACCTTATTCCCTCTCCATTTGAGGGGAGAGGGAATAAAATTTTCACCCTTGCTATCTGGCAAACTCAATCTGGTATTACTATAGTTTTGACTGCAAATTAGTTTTAATTCCCAGTAAAACAAAGTAAAATTTTTAGATTCCTTTCAGTAGCCCCTATATTTTTAAGGAGTGTGTGGTATCCCTGTTCCCCTAACCTTTTACACTCTTCAGGGTTTTCAAGAAGTCGCACAGATTCGTTGTAGAGGTGTTCATAGTCAGATACCTCTATCCCACCACCGCCCTCCCTTATCTTTTGCCATTCCTCTTTGAAGTGCCAGTGGTAAGGACCATAAAGCACAGGTTTTTTGAATGCCAGTGGTTCAATAGGATTTTGGCCACCCCACCTGTACAAACTCCCACCTACAAAGGCAATCTCAGATATAGCATAAAAGTTGTTTAGCTCCCCATATGTATCAACCACAATGACAGAACATTTTTTATTACAGGGTATCTCACTTCTTCTTGTATAGTACATTCCCCTGTTTTTTAGAAGATTATATACATTTGTCTTGTCAAGGTATCTTGGGACAATCACTACAAGTATATCCTGAAACTTTTTCAGTAGTTTTTCAGCAACTTCAATAATAGGTCTTTCTTCTGCTGTATGGAGTGAACCGAATACCACAACACGTCTGTCTTTTTCTATCCCGAGTATCTCCCGTACTTTTTCTGGATGAACTGTTTTACTCATCTCATAAGCAAGGTCAAACTTCATACTTCCTACCACCTTTACCTTATTCTTATCAGCCCCTAAATATATCATCTTTTCTGCTTCCTCCTCTGACCTCATTGTGATTGCTGAAAAAAGTGGCAGGACCTTTCTTGCGAAGAACCTGAATTTTTTATATTTTGGATAAGAAAAGGGGGATACCCTCCCGTTTATAAGCACAACCGGTATATTCTGTCTGTTGGCTATATACAAAAGGTTAGGCCAGAGTTCTGTCTCCACAATTACTATAAGTTTAGTATTAATTTTTCTTATGGCATTTCTCATTACAGGATATATATCTATAGGGAAAAACAGGTAGGTGATACTATCAATCTTTTTTTCAGCAACACCTCTTCCTGTTTTGGTGGCAAATGTGACCACAATATTATTTTTGTTTTCACACCGCAGGTGTTCTATAAGAGGAGTTATGGAGAGGAATTCTCCTATGGAGACCGTATGTATCCATATATTCTTCTGCCTTTTCAGTTTCTCTACTGTTTCCCTGTCATATATACCAAGCCGTTCTTTGAGTCCTGTGGAAAACTCACTGTCAGGCCTTATCTTTTTCCATATAAATGGAAGTGAAAGAATAAGTGATACCAGCAACAAAAAATTATAGAGACCAAGATAGATGAGCATAGTAATAAGTCAAAACCGCATGTCAAGTGTAAGTATCTGAAAAGGAGATATATTTAGTATAATCTGTTTGCCTCTAATTTTTTTTATCTGTTTTTCTCTCTTTTCCACACTGTTTGTAATATATACCTTTTGTGGTGTACTGGTAAACTCAAGTTGTACAGATGTCTTTTTTCCTTCAATTTCTACCAACCTCAGTATATAAGTGTCTCTATCAAGTGCCTTTTTAAAACAGGTAGGCACTATATCTCCTTTGATTGTGAACGGACAAAACTCTTGCGGTTCTGCCTCTCCTGAGATAACAATAGGAGGTATATTATACTCCATTGCCATTTTTGTTATGTCAGAAGTCCTGGACATACCAAAAAACAATCTGAAAGAGATTATATGCCTTCCCTTATCAGAGAGTGCATCTGGCTCATAGGCGTTCCTGAGAAGTGTGAGAGACAGGTTATTTCCATCAATGTTATATCCATACTTTTCCTTGTTCATAAGTACGACCCAGTATCTTCCCTGCCTCTGTCCTGCCCACCTTAATGCAGGATACTCTTTCCCGGACACGTCCCTTTTCACCATACCAAATGGCACCTCAAAGCATGTCTCAGGGTTTTTTAGGGCAGTATGAAAATTTACACGAAGCATAGGGACTCCCTCTTTGTGGTTGCCTTCCTCATTCCAGTTTATTTCATTCTCAAAGTCAATAAATGGGAGTTGGTTGTAAAGTATTATCTTCTGAAGTATCTCCGAACTTCTATATGTCCTTTTTATATAAAAGATGGTTTTTAGGTGGTATGCCTCTTTCTTTATTTCATCTGCCTTTAAAAGATTTTCTATCCTGTATATATTTCCTATAACCCATGCACTCATCGGATGCGGTTCCTCCCAGTATACACTTATAAGGTTACTTCTCTTTTCTGCCCACCATGAAGATAGGTCTTCAGATATGGGAGTTGCCGGGAATAAAACCTCTCTCCTAGATTTTTTGTCATAGAGTTTTCTTATCAGTCCCTTCGTCTCATCTATTGCAATCCTGTAAAACTCATTCTCATATTCACTGCCAGTTTCTGTTATTCTTCCTGTTTCCTGTTTCTTTCCAATATCCACTGTTTTATATCCATATCCAGGTATATCAGCAATCAGTTTTTCATTGATGATGGATTTCCTGTGCCATCCCAATGGATTGAATACCATAAATTTATCAGATTCTTTGCTGGAGATAAGCGGTTCCGCATACTGATTTAAAAGTTTTTCCCCTTTTGTCCTAACCTCCTCTGCTATTTTTGCTGAGTATTCATAGGATGAGTGTATGGCAGAACCGTCAAGGATATCATGGAACTGATTGAATAGAACCTTCTGCCATAACTCCTCAATCTCTTTTTCCGGTACTGCCTTACCAGTTATTATATGTGTAAGAGCAGAGAGTGTTTCAATGGAAAGAAGCAGGTTTTCGCCTTCTCTGTTATATTTCTTAATATCTGAGTGTGTGGTATAGCAACCTTCAAATATGGTGTTCAGTTCCCCTGTTATTACCGGTATCCTGTTTTTATATCTTTCCACTGCCTTAAAATATCTGTGCGTTGTGGAGAATACTAATTTTGGACATACAGGGCGCTCTTCCATTTTTTGTTTCCTTTTTATATCCGCCTCTGTCGGACCTCCACCATGGTCGCCCACACCATACACAAAAAGGAAGTGGGGTAGTCTATATCTCTCATAGTACTCAATAAAAGGTGGCATAAGGGTTTCAGGACTGATGGAGTTGTTGTATATGCTATTGAAGGCAATAAGTTCACTTTTGTCCTTTCCCTTCCATCTCATCAAGGGGAGTCCTTTCCCACATCTCATAAAGTAGTAGTACTTAATTCCTGCACTGGCAAGGATTGAAGGTATTGTTTCAGGATGTCCGAATGTATCAGGAGACCAGAATATCTCTGTCTTCTTACCTAACCTTTCTGATATATATTTACTGGAATAGAGAATATGCCTTAAAATACTTTCTCCATTAACCATATTCAGGTCACCTTCAACCCAGGATGAAGCGGTGATATCCCATCTCCCTTCATCTGCCCTCTTTTTTACTTTTTCAAACAATTCAGGATTGTGCTCCTCAACAATTTTGTATATATGTGCCTGGCTCTGTGAGAATGTTAGGTCAGGATATTTTTCCATAAGTTTGGTTACTGTCTCAAAGTCGCGCAGACAGATATTTATTGTATCCTCATATGTCCATAGCCAGTTCATATCAATATGAGCATGTCCTATAAGGTGTACAGTAAATTTTTTGGCTTCTTTACGGAATGGTGAAAGAACATCCTCTGCCTTTTTTATGGCAGCCAGTATCTTTTCCCATCTACGATGGGTTATATCATCCGGTTCAAGAATATCCAATGCCTCTTCTGCATACCTATCAAGATGTTTTACTCTCCGTGAGATTGCAAATGCAAATTTTAACTGGTATGTTATGGAATTTAATTCAAAAAGGATATCCTCTATATTGCTTATCCTTATATTACCCCAGAATGTACCCAGCCCATCACCTTCTGTGGTTTTGAATATAATTAAATGTTTTTCCCCGGGTACGGCATTTTTCACGAGTGGATATGGATGTGCCCTCATATCCGCCCAGAATTTATAGGAATAGACCTCCTTTCCGTCAATAAACATTGTCACGCCTGAAGGGAAAATAAAGGATATATCAATATCGCTGCCTTTTACACCAATACCCTCAATACTATCAGGGACTGTAAATAAAGTTCTAAGATATGCAATACCATCCTTCATTACCCATGATATAGAACTACCCTGCCTTTCTTCCCAACTACTATCATCTATATCAGTGCTCTCTCCGTTTTTCACTCCCTGTGCAAACCTCCACTTGACATCAAGTTTCTCTGCTATCTTACTCTGTAGTTCCTTTATACTTTTTTCTAATTTGATAACTTTCTCCATATCTTCTCCCTTTAAATGTCCCTATATTAAAAACCATATTCCTTCCCCTGTCAAAAATTGCCCTTGACAAAAATATTATAATAAGTATAATATCTATAAGAGGAAGAAATATGAATAGAAAAAATTTCTTGATTGCAGTACAGTATTACAGGGCTCCAACTCCGCTTCCTGATGAGTGGGAAGAAGACATTGCAAACATTAAAAAACTTGGATTTGAAGCAATACAGCTCAGAATTCAGTGGCGGTGGAATGAACGAAAAGAAGGTATATACAACTTCAGTGATATTGACCACCTTTTTGATATTGCAGAAAAGAATAAACTCCAAATAATCATGAAGGTTATGCTTGAAACCGCACCTGAATATATATTCCGTAGATATTC
>JAQVEU010000089.1 GCA_028697565.1 Candidatus Ratteibacteria bacterium | reverse complement strand
GGGTGAGGGGAGATTTGATTACTCCCCTTGATAAGGGGGAGTTAGAGGAGGTTTGGTGAGGAGAGAGTCCACTTCAATTCCTCCCCATATGAGGGGGGAGGATATAGGTGGGGGTGGAGAGTATAGGAAAAGTTTTCACCCTCCCCTTTATCCCCTCCCCTCTGAGGGAGGGGAAAAGAGGAAAGAGAGGAGAGGGGAATCCACCCCAACCCTCCTTTATGAAAAGAGAGAGAAGCAATCTATCTCCACCTTCCTTTACAAAAGGAAGGAGAAAAAAGTGGAATACAAAGAGAAGAAGCAGAATTAGCTGGGTCTACTTAATACTGAATAGGAGAATAATGCCAAAAAGAAACGACCTCAAGAAGATTATGATTATCGGCTCAGGCCCGATTGTGATAGGACAGGCCTGTGAGTTTGACTATTCTGGCTCACAGGCGTGTAAGTCATTAAAAGAAGAGGGGTATAACATTGTGCTTGTAAATAGCAATCCTGCAACCATTATGACAGACCCTGAGATGGCAGATGCAACCTATCTTGAGCCACTTACTGTGGATGTCCTGGCAAAGATAATAGAAAAGGAAATGCCCTGTGCGCTATTACCAACACTTGGAGGTCAGACAGGACTAAATCTTGCAACCTTTCTTGCGAAGGAAGGGGTGCTTGCTCGGTATGGGGTTGAGGTCATAGGTGCTGATATAGATGCCATTGCTATGGCAGAAGACAGAGAACTTTTTAAGAAGGCAATGATAGAGATAGGACTTAAAGTTCCTGAAAGTGTACTTGCCTATAACCTGCAAGAAGGTATTGAGATAGGTAATCGCTTGGGATTTCCTCTTGTACTTAGGCCTGCCTATACACTTGGAGGTACAGGTGGCTCTATTGCTTATAATATGGAGGAGTTTGAAAAGAAACTGGACTTTGCACTTGAGACCAGCCCCATCCATGAGGTCTTGATAGAACAGTCAGTGTTAGGGTGGAAAGAGATAGAGTTTGAGGTGATGCACGATACAGATGATAATGCAATTATTGTTACATCAATGGAAAATATTGACCCGATGGGAATGCACACAGGAGATAGTATTGTGGTTGCACCTGCGCAGACATTAAGTACTCCAGAATATGAAAATCTTGTTGACCTTTCAAAGAGGGTTATAAGGAAGATAGGGGTAAATGGTGGAGCAAATATTCAGTATGCTGTAAATCCTCTTAATGGAGATGTTGTCATCATAGAGGTAAACCCTCGTGTATCAAGAAGTTCTGCACTTGCGTCAAAGGCAACGGGTTTTCCTATTGCCAGAATAGCAACAAAACTATCTGTTGGTTATACACTGGACGAGATAAAAAACCAGATAACGGGCAAAACAACCTGTTTTGCTGAACCAACAGTTGACTACTGTGTGTTTAAAATACCAAGGTTTACATTTGAGAAATTCCCGGGTGCTGATACAACTATTACGACCTCTATGAAGGCAGTTGGAGAGGCAATGTCCATAGGCAGAAACTTCCGTGAGGCGCTTCAGAAGGGCATCCGTTCGCTTGAGATAGGTAGATATGGACTTGGGTCTGACAAAAAGGATAGGTGGCACATAGACCACAAATTCACAGAAGAAGAAAAAGAGTTTATCGTCAGAAAGATAACTATTCCTGATGATGAAAGGATATTCTATATAAGGTATGCTATCCTTGCGGGTTTTTCAATCAGTGAGATATATAAACGGTCTGCTGTAGACCCCTGGTTTCTTTATAACATAAAACAGATTGTTGATATGGAAAAAGAACTATGCAGATACAAACTTAATACACTGCCTTCCGAACTCCTTACAAAAGCCAAAAGGTCAGGTTTTTCTGACAGACAACTTGCTTTTATCTTCGGGTGTGATGAAAAAAGTATAAGAGAAATGAGAAATAAAAAAAATATAACAGCAGTCTTCAAGCCGGTGGATAGTGTGGCAGGAGAATTTCAAGCAGAAAAGCCGTATTATTATTCTACATTTGAAAAGACAGATGTAGTCCCTTCTACCAATAAGAAAAAGGTAGTAATTTTAGGTGGTGGTCCTAACAGGATAGGACAGGGGATAGAGTTTGATTATTGCTGTGTCCATGCCTCATTTGCCTTAAGGGAAGAGAACTATGAAAGTATAATGGTGAACTGTAACCCTGAGACAGTTAGTACTGACTATGATACATCTGACCGGCTATATTTTGAGCCCATAACCATTGAGGATGTATTAAATGTTGTGGAAAGGGAGAGACCGGAAGGGGTTATCCTGCAGTTTGGTGGCCAGACACCCCTTAATCTTGCAATATCTTTACAAAACGAGGGAGTAAGAATTTTGGGAACAAGCCCTGAAACCATAGATATTGCCGAAGACAGAAAAAAATTCAAAACTTATCTTGAGAAACTATCTCTGAAACAGCCGCCAAACGGTACAGCCACTTCCTTTAGAGAGGCAGAAGATATAGCAGACCGGATTGGCTATCCTGTTCTTGTAAGACCTTCCTATGTTCTTGGTGGTAGGGCAATGGAGATTGTATATGACAGAACATCCCTTGAGGCATTTATGCAGAGGGCGGTGGATGTCTCATCTGAGAGGCCTGTGCTTATAGACAAGTTTCTTGAAGATGCCATAGAGGTAGATGTGGATGCGATATGTGATGGAACACTCTGTGTTATAGGTGGAATTATGGAGCACATTGAGGAGGCAGGTGTTCACTCAGGAGATAGTGCGATGGTCCTTCCTCCGTACAGTTTAGACAAAAAAATTATAGAAGAGATAACCGCTGCAACAAAAAAACTTGCTCTGGAACTTCATATAAAAGGGCTGATAAATATCCAATATGCTGTGAAAGGTAAGACCGTCTATATTCTTGAGGTTAATCCCCGTGCTTCAAGAACAGTCCCTTTCGTGAGTAAGGTGATAGATGTCCCTCTTGCCAAACTTGCCACAAAGATAATGATAGGAAAAACATTAAAAGAACTTGGATTTACCGAAGAGGTTAGTGTAAAGTATTTTGCAGTAAAGGAATCAGTATTTCCATTTATAAGATTCCCAGGTGTTGATACTGTTCTGGGTCCTGAGATGAAGTCCACAGGAGAGGTTATAGGAATAGATACCACATTTGAGATGGCTTATGCAAAAAGTCAGATAGCCGCAGGGCAGAAACTTCCTCTTTCAGGGTCTGTTTTCATTAGTGTGAAAGACAGGGACAAAAAGGTAGTCCTTCCTATTGCAAAGGGTTTTTATGAGTTAGGATTTAAAATACTTGCAAGTGCAGGGACAGGAAAACTTCTTAAAGAAAATGGAATAGAAGCAACAATAGTACCAAAGATTTATGAGGCAGAGCGTCCCAATGTCCTTGACTATATAAAAAATAATCAGATCTCCCTTATCATAAATACACCTTCAGGTAAAAAGCCCAAGAAGGATATTACTTCCATAAGGAGCATTGCTGTAGGGAGAAATATCCCTCTCATCACAACAATTCCGGGTGCAAAAGCCACGCTTGTAGCAATAAAAAAGTTAAAAGAAAACGAGATAAGTGTGAAGAGCATCCAGGAGTATCACGCACACGCAAAAGGTGGCGAGTAGAGAAATGGTTTTGCTTCTTGCATAGATGAAGAAGAAAATCCACCCCAACCCTCCTTTACAAAAGGAGGGGAATAGTAACAAGCACCCCCTCACCTTTCTTGCCCTAACGGACTTCGGTCAACGGGCTCAATATCTCGCCCTCTGTGCTATACGGTGCTCATTATTCTTCGCACCAGCACCCCTCTCCCACAAGGGGAGAGGGAATCTCTCTTCCTCCCCATATGAGGGGGGAGGATATAGGTGGGGGTGGTTAGAGGGGATTTTTAGGTTTAGTGTTTTGGATTTAGAGTTTATTTATAGGTGGGGGTGGAGAGTATAGGAAAAGTTTTCACCCTCCCCTTTATCCCCTCCCCTCTGAGGGAGGGGAAAAAAGGAAAGAGAGGAGAGGAAATCCACCCCAACCCTCCTTTACAAAAGGAAGGAATAGAAAGAGAAGGAATGTAAAAATAAAGAGCAACAGAGGAAGAGGAGAAGGCAACAAATAAATGATAGGAATAATAAACTATGGGGCGGGTAATATCCGCAGTGTGTATACATCATTTGTTACCTGTGGGAAAGAGTCCTTTTTAATAGAAACAGCAGGGGATTTCAAAAAGGCAGATATGGTTGTGCTTCCTGGTGTAGGTGCCTTTGGTGATGGTATGAAGATGCTTTCCCTGAAAGGTATGATAGGGACCCTTATAGAAGAGGTCAATAAGGGCAAACCATTTCTTGGTATATGCCTGGGTCTACAGATGCTATTCTCTTATAGTGAAGAGGGAGAAACTGAAGGGCTGGGTATTATAAAAGGAAAGGTGGAAAGATTTAAGGTGACGGATAAATGCCTGAAGGTTCCACATATGGGGTGGAGCCAGGTGACCCTTCTTGATAAAAACAACCCGATTTTTTATAATATAGGTGATAGCCAGTATTTTTATTTTGCCCACTCTTTTTATGTGGTTCCAGATGAGCCCTCTGTTATAGCAGGGACAACATCATATGGTGTAGAGTTTGCCTCATTTGTGAGCAAAAAAAATATTGTTGGTGTCCAGTTTCATCCTGAAAAAAGCGGAAGAAATGGCATACAATTTCTGAAAAACTTTCTGGAGGGAAAATGGCTGCGGTAAGAATTATTCCGTGTCTGGATGTGAAGGATGGTAAGGTGGTGAAGGGGGTACACTTTGGGAATATGAGGGAAGCAGGGGACCCTGTTGAGCATGCCTCTTTTTACAGCAAGGAAGGTGCGGATGAGATTGTTTTTTTAGATATCAGTGCAACAATAGAAGGTAGAAAGACAATGGTAGATGTAGT
>JAQVEU010000088.1:1555-4889 GCA_028697565.1 Candidatus Ratteibacteria bacterium | reverse complement strand
TATAACTGCCTCTTCTGGTATTGTTCCATCGGGCTTAGGACCCACATTAAGAAGCAGGTTCCCCCCACCTGATGCACAGGCAGTAAGGATATGCACCAGTTCCTTTGCCGGTTTATACAGGTCATCTGTAGCAAAATATCCCCAGTGTTTATTCATAGTCATACAGCTCTCCCACATCCTTCCCGGCTCAGAAGATGTAATGTGCTGTTCAGGTGTATCAAAGTCCTCAGGAGTGCCTGAACGATTGTTGATAATAATATCTGGCTGTAGTTTCCTTACCATAGCATTGAGTTTCTCTGCCTCCCAGTGCTCTGCTGTTGTCGGTACTGTCCTGCGATTATTGATATAAAAAGCGCCATCATACCACAGGACATCTATCTTCCCGTAGTTTGTCATCAGTTCCTCTACCTGCTGGTGGACTATCTCCTCAACATATCTCTTCCATCCTGAAGGATTCTTCTCAGGCCCTTCATATGCAACAGGCATCCGCCAGTCAATAAGTGAGTAATACCAATTCTCATACCTTCCTTTCTACAGGCATCCACATATTCCCTTATAAAGTCCCTTCCTGCTGATGTCTTCACAGATGTAAAATCACTTACCTTTGAATCAAATAGGCAGAAGCCATCATGGTGCCTTGTGGTTAATACAATGTACTTTGCCCCTGCTTCCTTTGCAAGTTTTACCCATCCCAGTGGAGTAAAACGCTTCGGTGGTTTAAATCTGTCTGCTATTTTCTCATATTCAGGAACTGGAATATTCTCCTGAAACATCACCCACTCTCCACGTCCAAGCACAGAATAATCACCCCAGTGTATAAACATACCAAACCTTGCCTCTTGCCACCACTTCATCCTGTTCTCCCCTTCCATATTCTTCACCCTCCTGTTTCTTTATATAGACAGGTGCCCCTTTTCTTTTGATGTCTTCTCACACTCTTCAATAACAGCAATGACCCTTCTCGCCTGTTCTGGCTTTACTATTAGTTCTTCCCCCATCAAAAGATGGTCTGCTATGTTCCTGTAGTACTGCCTCCAGTTATCAAGGGACTGTAGAGGCACCTTTATATTTCCTTCCTGCTTTATCCCTGAGGCATAACTGACAAGAGTTATTTCATCACCTTTTGTCTGTTCTATCGCACCCTTCGTGCCAAGGACCCTCCACTTAGGTCTTGGAACTGCACCTATGTAAGACATTACAAAGTCAACTGTCACACCGTTTTCAAACCTGATGTATACCTCACCATAGTCCTCATTGGTTACAGCATTCCAGACAAGTTTTTTCATCTCTCCTGACACACCTATAACCTTTGAGTTCACAAGACCGACTACCCAGTCAAGGAAGTGTGCACCCCAGTCATACAGGATACCCCCACTTATACTTTTATCTGAACGCCAGGAAAATCCTGGGTGGTTATAAAAAGAGAAACCACACTCTATATGGAATATGTTCCCTATCAACCCTCTGTCTATAACATCCTTGATGAAAAGATAGTCAGGGTCCCAACGTCTGTTATGAAAAACACTCAACATCAGTCCTGAAGAGTGTGCTTTTTCAATCATCTCATCCGCTTCCTTAACAGTAATACAGAACGGCTTTTCCACCACCACATGTTTGCCTGCCTCAAGACACTGGAGTACAGCAGGTGCATGAAGATTATGGGGAAGGACTACCACAACAAGGTTAATCTCTTTCATCTTCAGCATATCTGAGATATCTATGAAATATCCTTTTAGGCCCAGCAGTTCCTGTCTTGCTGCCTCAACCCGTGCGGGATTACTGTCACATACAGCAACTGTTTTAAGTCCTGAAGTGGAGTTAATCCAGTTGGCGTGATTTCTACCCATACTATAGGCAGGCCCATATCCAAGGATGCCACATCCTATCACCCTTTCATTTAACTGCTCACCTGTTGTATACCCGGCCGCCCTTACAAGAATTTTCTGAAACTCAGGGTGGTTCCATGCCTCCCTGGTATGGCCTAATGAGATATAGACAACCTTACCCTTTCCATAATCTCTTGTATAGACAACAGGTACCTCTTTCCCCTGCCACAGGGTCTTGAAGAGAAGTTTTGACTTTTCAGGGTTATAGTTTTGAAGGTGGTACATCTCATCATACAGAGAAAAGGAGTCAGGCATCCTTATAGTAATATAGTGTGAACTATCAACAACAGAAACAGAAAACTCATGGTGTTCAGGGTGGGTAAGGAACTCACCATTAATCATCTCAATATACTTTCTACTACCCCTGAAACTGTCTGTCGCTGAGTGTATCCCGACAAATCCACCACCACTTTTTATAAAGTTAAGAAGTCCTTCTTCCCTTTCAGGTGTAAGGTCATCTTGAAAGCCAGTGGTGTAGACCACAACAGCATCATATCCACTGGAAGGAAGTGTTGCAAAGACATCAAGGTTAGATGTCATATCCAAACTAAATCTACCATCCCTCTGGAGGACTTCCTTTAGTTTCTGACCTGCCCATTCTGTCGGATGGAACTCAGGTCCACCATATACATAAAGTATCTTTTTCACTCTTGTTTCCCTCCTTTTTCAGTCATGGACTACAAAATTGGTAAGGTACTTGAATGTGTTTATCAGTCCTTCATCCTCTTTATTTCTACTATAGACAAGGTCATGCCAGCCCTCTATATTTATGTCCCCTGTATAGCCCTGTCTCAAAAGTTCTTTTATGCAGATACCCCAGTCGGTATCTCCAAGTCCTGGAAAACAGTGCTCAATCGCCCCGGGATACCATATCCCATACTGTTTTATAATATCTTGATTTATATGTGCATCCTTTGTATGGACATGGTAGACCTTTTTACCGAATTTTCTCAGTGTTACCACAGGGTCTATAAACTGACATATAAGATGACTGGGGTCCCACTCAAGCCCAAGTGCATCTGAAGGCACCTCATTAAAGGCAATCTCCCACATCTCAGGTGTACACATAAAGTTTATACCATTACAGGGTGTGTGAAAACTTCCCATAGGGCAGTTTTCAAAGGCAATCTTTACATTGTGGTCTTCTGCAAACCTCGCATGCTCTTCCCACAACTTCTTATACATCGGCACACTTTCTTTTAGGTCCTTACCAACCACCCTACCTGAAAAACCAGCCACCACAGGAACTTTCATCTTCTCAGCAAGAAGTATTGAATTTCTTACAAGGCACTTATATTCTTCTGCCTTCTCTGTATCCATATGGTTGACATAAAAACCAGCCAGACAGGATATTCTTATATCCTGCTGGTCGTAGAGCGCTTTTACCTCTTCTGCTTTCTCCTGCCATCCATCCTTTCCTGGAAAAAAGCCATCATCAGGAGAAACCT
>JAQVEU010000088.1:0-1455 GCA_028697565.1 Candidatus Ratteibacteria bacterium | reverse complement strand
AGGAGAAAAAATGGAGTGGCAGGAGATTAAGATAAAAAATGGGATAAGAATAATGTATAAGGTTATGCCTGAGTTTCATTCTGTTTCCACAGGTATATGGATAAAGACAGGCAGCAGGTTTGAAACAGAAAAGATATCAGGTATATCACACTTCTTAGAACATCTGCTTTTTAAAGGTACAAAAAAAAGAAACTACAGGCAGATAAAAGAGGCAATTGAGGGGGTAGGAGGAACATTTAATGGGTTCACATCAGAGGAGGCAACCTGCTACTGGATAAAAATTTTGGGGGAATATATTGAGTTATGCCTTGATGTTCTATCAGATATGATACAGAACCCGCTTCTGAAAGAGAAGGACATAGAGAAGGAAAGAAATGTCATTACAGAGGAAATCAATATGTACAGGGATATACCTGCAAGGTATGTGTTTGAACTTTTTGATGAGATACTTTATGGTGGACATCCATTAGGACAGCCCATTACAGGGACGGTTGAGAGTATAAGCAGAATAAGAAGGGAAGATATGTTCCAGTATATCAGGGACTTCTATACAGCAGAAAATGTTGTTGTAAGTATTGCAGGCAATATCAATGAAAAAACCATTGAAAAGATTATTGATAAATACCTCTCCTCTGTAAAAAACAGACAGGAAAATACTTTTATACTATGGGAAAGAAAACCGTCAGGACCAAAAACAAAAGTACTATATAGAAAAACAGAGCAGACACATATAGTAATGGGAGGACTTGCACCTGACAGATTTGATAGCAAAAGGTATCCGCTGACAGTACTTAATACCATACTTGCAGGTAATATGAGCAGCCGCCTTTTTAACAGAATAAGAGAAAGTATGGGGCTTGCCTATGCAATAAAAGGCATGACGAAACATTATCAGGACACAGGTGCCTACCTCATATATGCAGGTGTTTCACCTGAAAAGACAGAAAAGGCAACCTCTGCCATTATTGAAGAAATGAAAAAGATGAAAGAAAAGGGTCCTACACAGAATGAGATGAAGCGGGCAAAGAAATTCATTGTGTCTCAAATTCTTATGGGGCTTGAAGATAACTTAGAATATATGTTGTGGATGGGAGAAGAGCGTCTTTTCAGGAAGAAACTCATAACAATACAGGAGACGGTGGAAAAGATAAACAGTGTAGTTGCTGAAGATGTTAAGGGTATTGCAGAAGAACTCTTCCGGCCTGAAAATATGTATCTGTCACTGATAGGTCCATCAGCAGATGAAGAAAAGATGACCAAGATAATATCAGGTATATAAAAAGGCGAAAAGTGAAGATTGGAAGATTACAGAGAAATCCATCCTAACCTTCCTTTATAAAAGGAAGGAGAAATCCCCCCAATTCCCCCCTTTAATAAAGAGGGGTTAGAGGGGATTTAATTCCTCCCCATATGAGGGGGGAGGATATAGGTGGGGGTGGTTAGAGGGGATTTTTA
>JAQVEU010000087.1 GCA_028697565.1 Candidatus Ratteibacteria bacterium | reverse complement strand
ATATATTTCACAATGCGACTTATGGAAGGTATAAGAAATTCTATAAGAGAAGGAAATTTTAAAAAATTTCGCAAAATTTTTGAAAATAGGTATAATATATAAAAAACAGGAGGAGGAATAAAATGATATTTGCACAAACACAGCCAGCACAGGTAAGTCCATTAGGAGCGCTTTTACCGCTTATCCTTATATTTTTTATTTTCTATTTTCTTTTGATATTACCACAGCAGAGAAAACAGAAACAACACAAAAAGATGTTGGATGAGATAAAAGAAGGGGACAAGGTTATCACAATAGGTGGAGCAATGGGAACTGTCAACAAGTTAAAAGACAATATTGTAACCATTGAGTTTAAAGACGGTGTAAAGATTGACTTTGTTAAAAGTGCCATATCACAGGTTATGAAATCCCAGGGATAAGAGAGAATAATGGAATCTAAATTCCCACCTCAATATAATCCTGCTGGAGTAGAATTAGGCCTTTATGAATTCTGGGAAAAAAATGGTTATTTTTCTCCGGATATTCATAGAAATGGACGAGGGGTCTATGTTATAGTTATTCCTCCTCCAAATATTACAGGTGTTCTGCATATGGGGCATGCCCTTAATAATACCATCCAGGATGTTTTAATCAGGTGGAAAAGGATGTCTGGATTTAGTACCTTATGGGTTCCAGGCACAGACCATGCAGGTATAGCAACCCAGAATGTTGTTGAAAAAATGCTCCGTGAAAAAAATCTTGATAGGAAAATATTGGGCAGAGAAAAGTTTATTGAAGAGGTATGGAAGTGGAAAGAAAAATATGGTTCAACAATTATATTCCAGCTAAAAAAATTAGGTGCGTCCTGTGACTGGAGCAGAGAAAGATTTACTATGGATGAAAAACTATCCCGGGCAGTTAAGGAAGCATTTATACATCTTTACAATAAAGGGCTTATCTATAAAGGAAAAAGGATTATCCACTGGTGCTGTAGATGTGGAACTGCACTCTCTGATGAAGAGGTAAACTACAGAGATGAGAATGCCTTTCTTTATTATATCAAATACCCTATGGCTGAAGATGGAACTATTGAAGTGGCAACGACACGTCCGGAGACAATGTTAGGTGATACTGCTGTTGCGGTTAGTCCTGCAGATGGAAGATATAAAAATTACATTGGCAGGCAGGTAATACTGCCTTTTGTAGACAGGTCTATTCCCATTATATCTGATGAAAGGGTTGAACCTGAATTTGGCACAGGAGCAGTAAAGGTCACACCCAGCCATGACCCTGTGGACTTTGATATAGGAACAAGGCATAACCTACCATTTATAACTGTTATGGATGAAGCAGGGATAATGAATGAAAATGCAGGAAAATTCAAAGGTATGGATAGATTTCTCTGTAGGGAAAAGATAATAAAAGAACTGGAAGATATGGGACTATTAAGTAAAAAAGAGCCCTATCTTACAAGAATAGGAACCTGCTACAGGTGTGATACAGTTATAGAACCATATCTCTCTTCTCAATGGTTTGTAAGGATGCAACCTCTAACAAAGCCAGCAATAGAAGTAGCAGAAAGAGACATTCTTAAGTTTTATCCTGAGAGATGGAAAAAGGTGTATCTTAACTGGCTATATAATATCAGGGACTGGTGTATCAGCAGGCAGATATGGTGGGGACATAGAATACCAGTATGGTACTGCAGGAAGTGTCAGGAAAAACACCAAGAAAAAGGAATCTTTGTCTCTGCTGGAACACCCACCTCCTGTCCTGTATGTGGAAGTTTAGATATATGGCAGGACCCTGATGTACTTGACACATGGTTTTCTTCCTGGTTGTGGCCATTTTCTGTTTTTGGCTGGCCAGAAGAAACAGAAGACCTTAAAATTTATTATCCAACAGATACGCTTGTCACTGCACAAGAGATTCTTTTCTTCTGGGTTGCAAGGATGGTAATGGCTGGCTATGAGTTTATGGGGAAACATCCGTTTAAAAATATTGTAATACATGGAACGGTAAGAGACAGAACAGGAAGAAAGATGAGTAAGTCCCTTGGTAATATCATAGACCCACTTGATATTATTGAAAAGTATGGGGCTGACAGTTTAAGATTTAGTTTAATCTCTATGACAGCAGCAGGACAGGATGTATTCCTTTCCCCGACATTTTATATAAAAGGGAGAAATTTTACAAATAAGTTGTGGAATGCATCCAGGTTTATTGCCACCTCTGTAGAAAAGTATGAAGTAAAGATAGAACTACCAAAAACATTTGAATGCCTCCAATTCCCTGAAAGATGGATATTACTGTCATTTAATACACTCATACAGCAGGTAAATAATTCCCTTGAAGAATTTCGTCTTAATGAAGCAATCAATCTTCTTTATGACTTTTTCTGGCACACATTTTGTGACTGGTATCTTGAAATATCAAAGGTATATCAGCAGCAGGATGAGGCATATTTTAAGGAGAAGGTTATCCCTGTATTGTTTTATATCCATCTTTCTTTGATGAAGATGTTGCATCCGTTTATCCCTTTTATTACAGAAAAACTATGGCAGGTTTTTTCAGAGTACTGCATAATGGAAACAGAAAGCATAATGATAAGTAAGTGGCCTGAAATAATAGAGATTGAGGAAGTAGACGGCATAATGGAAAAGATGGAAGATATAATGGAAATAATAACGAGCATAAGAAATCTGAAGACAAGGTTTGGTATTCCTGTTGTAAAACCAGTGAATTGCTATTTTGATATGATACCTGACGAAATGTCTATCAGGATAATATCTCGTCTTGCAGGTATTGGGAATATAGCACCCTTTCCTGAAGGTGAACAGAAAAACCTCTTGATAAAAAATCTCAGAAATGGTAGAATTGGTATATCTTTTGAAGGCATAATAGATATCCAGAGGGAGATGAACAAACTCAGGAAGGAAAGGGACAAACTTAAAGGACATCTTGAAAAGATAGAAAGGAAGATACAGAGCCCAGAGTTTGCATTAAAAGCACCTGAAGAGGTTCAGCAAAAGGAAAAAGAGAAGAAAAGAGAACTTGAAGAAGCACTGAAAAATCTAGCAAGAGATATAGAATTTATAGAAAAACAGTAAAGGAGAGAGAAATGGATGTTTTTGTAGAAATCGGTGGAAAACAGATTCGTGTAAATGAAGGGACAGTATTTTCAACACTAAAGATAAAAAATAAAAAAGTAGGGGACCAGATAAAACTTACACCTGTATGTTGTATAGGAGAAAACGAGATAATTACAGGTGGTGAGAAACTTCAAAATGTTGAGGTTATTTGTAATATCCTTGAAGAGAAAAAAGGGAAAAAGGTCTACTCCTTTAAGAAAAAACCAAAAACCGGTTATAAAAGGGGCTATGGACACAGAGACAGGTTAATGATATTGAAGGTATCTAAGATTGAGACAAAGTGAAGATACTTAAAGAGGTTCGTCCCAGTACATTTGCAGGAAGGAAGGCAGTTATTGTTGTATTCAGAGAAAAGGAAGAATCTGAGACCGAAGAGATAGTTAAAGAGATTATGTCGCTATCAACAACCCTCGGACTCAGAATTACTAAAAAGTTTATCTACAGACCCGATATAATCCACCCAGCCACATATATTGGTAAAGGACGGCTTGATGAGATAAAAGAATATACCAATAGAGAAAAAACGGATTTTTTGATATTCAGTAATGAACTCACCCCGGTACAACAAAGAAATATAGAAACATACATAAAGATCAGGGTTATTGACAGAACAGAACTCATACTACACATCTTTGGAGAACATGCAAAGTCCAAAGAAGGAAAGATACAGGTTGAACTGGCACAGCTTTCTTATATCCTACCACGGTTAACAGGTTATGGTATTTCTCTTTCAAGAATCGGTGGAGGTCTGGGTATAAAAGGTCCAGGGGAGATGAAACTTGAAGTATACAGGAGGAGAATAAAGGAACGTATACACCGGCTAAAACAGGAGATTAGAGAAATAGAAAAGCACAGAGAACTTATTCGTACAGCCAGAAAAAGAAAAAACTTTCCTGTGGTATCTGTTATAGGTTATACCAATGTAGGAAAAACAAGCATTATAAATAAACTCAGTTCTTCCGAATTATATGTTGCCAATAAACTTTTCTCAACACTGGACCCTGCCACAAGAGGTGTTTATTTAGGAGACAACAGGATATGCCTTCTAATAGATACTGTAGGACTTCTCTATAATATACCACACCATATGATAGAAGCATTTAAGTCCACATTGGAAGAGGTTACTTTTGCAGACCTTATTCTATGTGTTTATGATATTTCCTCACCAAATATGGAGAGGCAGTATAATACAGTAACGGAAGTGCTTAAACTTTTGTCCTGCGAAGATAAGGTAAAGATTGATGTATACAACAAGATTGACCTGCTAAATCCAGAAGATATCAATATACTAAAAAGTAGATATACCGATGCTGTATTTATTTCCGCATATAAAGGAGAAGGAATTGAGATATTAAAAGAACGGTTAAAAGAGGAACTTTATGGGAGTACAGTTAGGATTTGATGATTCCAAAAAGGTTTCAGAGATAGTAAAGATTTTAAAAAACGGATGTTCTTTTTTACTTACTACACACCGTAATATAGATGGAGATGCCATAGGAAGTGAACTTGCACTTTATAGTGCCCTAAAGAGGGAAGGGAAAGAAGTTGTTATTGTTAATCAGGATAATATCCCAGCCATATATAAATTCCTTCCATGGGGCAGGAAGGTTTATACTAATATTTCTGGTATTTCAGTAAGTCCAGATGTTGCAATAGTAATTGACTGTGGTTTTCCTGATAGAACAGGTAATATATACAAATTTATTAAAAAGGCAAAAATTATTATCAATATAGACCACCACTTTTCTAATTCATGCTTTG
>JAQVEU010000086.1 GCA_028697565.1 Candidatus Ratteibacteria bacterium | reverse complement strand
TTTAGGAGATACGCATGGTGATTACAAGACCACAAAGATGATAATAAATGCTTTTATCAACAAAAAAAAACATTATATTGTTATGCTTGGGGACTATGTGGATAGGGGAGAACAGTCAAAGGATAATATAGATTTTTTACTTGAAATACAAAAGGGGCATCCAAATCTTATAATGCTTGCAGGTAACCACGAGATGTTTTTTGTAAGAGAGTGTAGCCCTTCTAACTTCTGGGACATGCTTTCAAAAGAGGAATATGCTTATTACAGGGATGCATTTGCAAAACTTCCCCTTGCTGTATCAGGGAATGGTTTTCTGGCGGTACATGGAGCACTTCCTGATATAGAAAAGATAGAGGACATAGATAATATACAACCTGGAGATGAGAACTGGATAAAACTTATATGGGGTGATTTCAGAGATAAGCCAGGAGAATATTTAGGGAACTTTCTTGGAAGACCTAAATTAGGAAGGGACTATTTTGTAAAAGTGATGGGCAGGCTTAAAAAAAATGTGCTTATCCGTGGACATGACCCAACTGTCCCTGAAAGAATGTTTGATAATAGGTGTCTTACATTATTTACATCCTCTTCTTATGGGTGTAGAAAGATAGCCATATTTGATTTACAGAAAGAGATAAGAAGTATAGATGATATTGATATAATACCACTGGACCCAGTTGATATTGAAATATGAAGAAACAGGACTTTGGAGGATATAAATTAGAGGAAGTGATAGGTGGTGGTATGTACACCAAAGTGTACAGGGCACACTCTGCTCTTGCCAGACCTATCTATGGAGAGACCGTAGCAATAAAACTGTTGTATCTAAAGGGAAATTTTCGTGAACGGGCGAAACTTATAAGTCAGTTTGAAAGAGAAGCAGAGATAGCCACAGGACTATCTCATCCAAATATTGTTAAGGTCTATAACTTTGGGAAATACAACAACCAGTATGCAATAATTATGGAGTATATAAATGGTAAAAATCTGAAAGAGATGCTTTATCAGAGGGACAAACTACCTCTTAATATCCTTGTGAAGATACTGTATGAGGCAGGTCAGGGACTTGCACATATCCATAAGAGTAATATCATCCATAAAGATGTAAAGCCCGATAATATCCTTGTGTCTAAAGACCTTTCTATAGTTAAGATAACTGATTTTGGTATAGCAAAACTTCCGGGACGTCTGTGGCATAAAGATATATTTCCTAAAGGTGGAACAGTGACAAAATATGGTATCATATCCTATGTAGCACCAGAACAGGCAGAAGGAAATGCTGACTTCCGCTCTGATATATATAGTTTCGGGGTTACAATAGATGAAGTAATAACAGCAAAGTTAGAAATTCCGGATGAACCGGAAAAGAATCAAGAGGACTATTTTAAAAGAATAGACATCAGGGGTTATAGAAAAAACACGGCGAAACAGGCAATTCTGTGTGATGATTTGAAGATACCTGTTGAGCTGAAAGAGATTATAAAAAAGGCAACAAAACAGGAGCCCTTTTTAAGATACCAGTCAATGGATGAATTGCTTACAGAACTAAAAAAGTTTTTATAATGAAAAAATGTATAGTATTTATTTCCCTTATCTTCCTCACAGGATGTTTTGAACCGGATATTAAAGAATCAACAAAGAATATGCTTGTATTGTCTACTCCTTCTGACCCGAAGTCATTCAATCCCATTATTGCAAAAGAGACTAGCACGACAGAGATAACACAGTTTATCTTTGAAGGACTTACAAGAATTGATGGCGTTACTCTTAAGGTTAAGCCGTCACTTGCAAAAAGATGGGAGGTGGATAGTACAGGTAAGATATGGAAATTCTTTCTTCGGGATGATGTAAAGTGGAATGATGGGTGTGACTTTACAGCAGAAGATGTTGTTTTTACCTACAACCGTCTTATCTATAATCCCTCTATACCTACAAGTAGCAGGGATGTTTTGAGTGTTGATGGTAGACCCTTTGTTGTCCGAAAAATTGATAGATATACAGTGGAATTTATACTTCCGGAAAGGTTTGCCCCTTTTCTGCAACTTATGAGCCAGGAGATATTACCTTCCCATAAGGTTGGGCCTGCTATTGAAAAAGGAATATCTACCAGCTGGTGGGGAGTGAATGAACGACCTGAAAACATTGTTGGCACAGGTCCTTTCAGAATAAAGGAATACAGACCTGCTGAATGGCTCATCCTTGAAAAAAACCCTTATTATTGGAAAAAAGATAATGAAGGGAATCAACTACCTTATATACAGAAGATAGTGTTTCTTATAATTGCCGATGTAAATATGTCTTTACTGAAATTTAAGGCAGGAGAGATAGATATTGTATCAATAAGGGGACAGGACTATCCTTTGTTAGAGGCATTTCAGGAACAACAAAATTTTACAATATATAAACTTGGACCTTCACTTGGGTCTGAATTCCTCACCCTGAATCAGAATATAAAAGCACCTTTGCCTGATTATAAAAAGGTATGGTTTAGAAACAGAAATTTCAGGCAGGCAATAGCGTATGCAATAGATAAGGGAGATATAATAAGAAATGTATATGGTGGTTTTGCAGTGCCGCAGGATGGACCACTTAATGCTTCCTGTGGATTTTTTTATAGCCCTTCTGTGAAGAGGTATCCGTATAATATAAAAAAGGCGGAAGAGATACTTAAAGCAGAAGGGTTCTATAAAATTGGAGGTGCTCTCTTTGATAAAAGGCATAATCCTGTAGAATTTACAATTCTTACCAATAGCAACAGTTTTGAGAGGATACAGATTGCAAGTATAATACAGGATGACCTGAAAAAATTAGGTATAAAGGTTAACCTGCTTCCAGTAGAATTTAATACACTCGTGTCAAAGATAAGTGTTACAAAGGACTGGGAGGCAATTATCATAGGACTTACAGGTGGTATAGAGCCCCATGGAGGCAAGAATGTTTGGCATACAAAAGGACAGTTGCATCTCTGGAATTTAGAGCCAGATGAGAAAAATATCACCGGATGGGAAAGAGACATAGATGCTATATTTGAAGAGGGTGCGAAGGAGTTAGATCCTGACAGGAGGAAGAAACTATACGACAGGTGGCAGCAGATTGTTTCTGAAGAACTACCGTTGATATATACAGTAAGTCCTGAAGTAATGATAGGTGTAAGAAATAAATTTGAAGATCTCAAGCCAAGTGTATATGGTGGTGTATTACACAACATAGAGGAGATAAAAATCAGAAGATTGGAAGATTGCAGAAGTAGTAAGTAAAAAGAAGGATTGAAAGGTTAAAATATAAAAGAGCATTCCCTCTCCCCGCTCTGCGGGGCGAGGATGAAGGTGAGGGGAAAATTTTGGAGTTTTACATTTTCAATTTTTAGGTTTACTTATTATGTACCGCTTAAGGGTCTTTTATCGGAAACAAGGGATGGCAAGGTTTATCTCTGAAAAAAACTTTCACAGAGTTGTTGAACGTGTATTAAGAAGGATGGAACTACCACTAAAATTTACAGAAGGGTTTTCTCCCCATCCCCGTATAAGTTTTGGATATCCTCTGCCGATAGGAATTGCAGGAACAAATGAAGTGTTTGATATCCTTCTTATAAAAAAGATTGATATCACTTCTTTTTTGGAGAGAAGCAAGAATCTTCTTCCTGAAGGGATAGATTTTATTTCAGGTAGATGGATAGATATCAAGGCACCTTCTATCGGTAGTATAGAAACATTTGCCAGATACATAATTGAGGTATCAGAAGATATTGATGTTGAGTATCTTAAAGAAATGGGCAGAATAATAGAATACATAGATAGAAAAATAACAATGCAGATACGGATAAATAACTTCAGTCATAAGGAATTAATAAAACTATTACTTGAAGGGAAGATTAAAAGTATAACAAGGGAGATATTATAGTGAAAGAAAATTTTAGATTGCTGATTAGCAGAGAGTGTTTCCTGACGCGTGTAGCAGTTATGAGTGAGAAAAATGTAGAGTATCTTTTTGTTGATAGACCAGACATATTGTCTGTGGGCAATATCTATAAAGGAAAGATTGAAAGGGTTGTTTCCGGACTTAATGCTGCTTTTGTCAATATCGGTGAGCTCAAAAATGGTTTTCTTCCATTTGAAAAAGAGGATACTATCTATCAATATGATGAATTTGAGGAACATAGTTACCATCCTAACAGAAAACCCTATAGGGTAGGGGAGGATGTGATTGTCCAGATTACAAGGCCGGGTACAGCAGAAAAGGGAGTTAAACTAACTACAAAAATATCCCTTCCTGGAAGATACATCATTCTTATACCGGATTCAAATCTGAAAACCATTTCAAAAAAGATAACGGACAAAAAAGAAAGAGAGCGGTTGCTTAATATCACTAACAGGAGAATTACTGGTAATACAGGGTCTATTATACGGACTGCTTCTGAAGGAAAGGATGAAAGGTATATTGTAAAAGAAATCAAAATGCTTATTTCCACATGGAATAAAATAAAAAGGCATTCCAAAGTAAAAAAATCCCCTTCTTTACTATGGAGTGAATTACCACTTTACATAAGTGCAATCAGGGATTATGTTACATCTGAGTTTAAAGATATTATTGTGGATGATGAACGTACATATAGAGAGGTAAAAAGATATGTAAATATATTTATTCCCGAGATGCACGGAAGGGTTTTTTTACATAGAAGAGAGGAAGGTCCTCTTTTTGTAAAATATGGAGTTGAAAGGCAGATAGAAGGATTTCTGTCTGATAGGGTATTTCTTCCTTCAGGAGGCTCATTAATAATAGAGGAAGGTGAAACGCTTAGCGCTATAGATGTAAATACAGGTAGTAGTGAGAAAAAGAGTTTTAAAGAGACGGTATTCATTACAAATATGGAAGCAGCAGAAGAAATCCCAAGGCAGATAAGGGGAA
>JAQVEU010000085.1 GCA_028697565.1 Candidatus Ratteibacteria bacterium | reverse complement strand
CGCTTTTTTTTGAAAACGTTGAGGAGGAGGCAATAACCAATGCCGCTTGGAGGCAACTTGAAAAGTTTAGTGTAAAAACGGCTCTTTTATATCAAGGTCAGCACCTGCCATCTCAGCACGGCGGATAATTCTTCTCAAAACATAGCCCCTCCCCTCATTGGAAGGAAGTACATTTTCATCTATCAAAAAAACAGCCGCCCTGATATGGTCAGCGGTTATCCTGAAAGATGGTTTTTTCTTTTCATCTTTATCATAACTACAACCCGATATATCTTCAATTTTTTTAATAATGGGAAGGAAAAGGTCTGTCTCATAATTTGAAGGGGCATTCTGCATAATCCTTGTTATTCTTTCCAGTCCCATACCTGTATCTACACCTCTTCTCTTTAACGGTAGAAGGGTCCCATCTGTCTGCTTATCATATTGTGGGAACACAAGATTCCAGAACTCTAAAAACCTGCCACATTCACATCCAGGTCTACAACCACTACTACACCCTTTTTTTATCCCTGTATCAATATATAACTCTGTGCAGGGACCACAGACACCTGTCTCCCCAGCAGGACCCCAAAAATTATCCTTATCAGAAAGTGGGACTATTCTTTCAACAGGTAAAAACTTCTTCCATATCTCCTTTGTCTCATCATCCTTTTCATAATAAGATACCCATATATACCCTGCTGGTATTTTAAGGTGTTCAAGAACAAACTCCCACGCCCATTCTATTGCCTCTTTCTTAAAATAATCTCCAAAAGAAAAGTTCCCAAGCATCTCAAAAAATGTATGGTGTCTGCCAGTTATTCCTATTTTGTCTATATCACTATCCTTTCCACCTGCCCGCAAACACTTCTGACATGTAGTTGCCCTTGGATAAGAAAGCGGGGTGTCTGTTGCCCAGAATTTTTTGAACTGAACCATACCAGCACTGGTAAAAAGAAGTGTCGGGTCATCAAAAGGGATAAGGCCACTGCCCGGGACCACACTATGGCCCTTCTCCTTGAAAAAGTCGAGGTATAAATGTCTTATTTCATAACTCTTCAATCTCTTCTCCTTTTTTCCACTTTTTAAGATATTTCTGTCCTATCCTGTTTAACACAGGATAGGAAAATCCCTTTGACTTCAAAGAAAAAATAATGGAGGAGATGTCTTTCTTTTTCTTCCTGCTCCTGCAGACAACCTCCTCCGCCTTCTTATACTCTGTTTCAAAATCAAAACTATTTTTTATCTCTTCTATTATGTCTTCCCTTATCTTCCTCTTTTCAAGAACAGAGATGATATACCAGAAACCTTTTCCTCTCCGAAGGTTCCTTTCTACAAGATATTCAGCCAGTGCCTTATCATCCAGATACCTGCGTCTTTTACACTCCTGGATAACATCATCAACCTCATCATTTCCAGCATACCTATACAACTTTTCTCTTAACTCTGCCTCAGAATATACCTTCTGACCAAGCAGTTTCAGTGCCTTCGCATAAAGTTCTTTATTTTTCACCCTTTAATATAATAAACATACTCTGTTCTGCTTTCATTATTAATAACCGTACACTTTTGTCCTTTGGAATATCCTTTACAACTTTTTTGTATTCAGAGAGACCTTTTATCTTCATACCATTTATCTCTTTAATAACTACCCCCTGAGTAATTCCTGCCTCTTCAGCAGGGGAACCCGGCTCAACAGATATTACAACAACGCCATCAGAGTCCTTTAAACCAAGTTGCTCCTTAATCTCTGGTGTTATAGATGTGACCATCATCCCTCTCCACATCTGTTTTTCTTCCATCTCTGCCATCCTTTCATCAGAAGGCATCTCATCTGTAACAAGTGTAAGAGAGACCTCTTTCTTGTTTCTCCATACAACCACTGCTACTTTTTTACCTACCGGGGTACCAGCAACCTTCATCCGTAGGTCCTGGTCGTCTTTGACGTCCATCCCATCAAATTTCAGTATGATATCCCCTTCTTGAATCCCTGCCTTTTCTGCAGGACCGCCAGGCAATACCCTTGAAACAAGGGCACCCCTTACCTCTTTCATACCAAAAGAGGTAGCAAGTTCCTCACTCATTGGTTGTAGATATACTCCGATGTATCCCCTTACAACTCTGCCTTTTTCTTTCAACTGCGAGAACACTTGTTTTGCCATATTAATAGGAATGGCAAACCCAAGTCCCTCAGCAACAGCAGGCGATACAATAAATGTATTTATCCCAATTACCTCACCATTGATATTAATAAGCGGGCCTCCTGAATTACCCGGATTGATGGCTGCATCTGTCTGAATAAAGTCCTCATACTGGGTAATACCAAATCCAGACCTTCCTTTTGCACTGACAATACCTACTGTCACAGTAGCAGTAAGCCCCATAGGATTGCCAATTGCCATCACCCACTCACCTGGCTCAATCTTATCGGAGTCACCAAGCCGTGCATAAGGAAGCGGATGTTTTGCCTGTATCTTTATAAGCGCAAGGTCTGTTTTCGGGTCAGTTCCAACAACCTTTGCATCATATGTACGGGTATCATCCTGAAGTTTCACAAGAATTTTATCCACACCCTGGATGACATGGTTATTGGTAAGTATATATCCGTCTTCATCCACAATGAAGCCAGAGCCAAGACCCTGCTGTTTTCGCTCATACGTCTTTGGTCTCTGTTCCCTCCGTCGTGGTGTAGAGAAAAAGCCATCAAATGGAAAATTGAAAAACTCTTCAAAATCTTGAAAAGGGTCCCAGTATCTATAGGTAACTGTCTTTTCTGTTGTTATCTGGACAACCGCTGGCTTTACCATCTTTGCTATCTGGACAAATGCGTTCTGGAGTGCAAGAACTTGTCCATTATCTCCTGTGAGGACATACGGAGTTGAAGTTGAAGATGTTATGTGTTTCTTAAAAGGTGTTTTCCCCTGAAGATTAAACCCGTATGAGATACAACCTGCAAGGACAACACCTACTATCACCGCACCTACTACAACCTTTATTTTCTTCATATTGCCTCCCTTTTTATAGAACACCTATTATATTAGATGCAAAAAGGAGAGAAAAGTTTTAGTGCACCTTTACCTTCGTCCATCTATTGCTCTTTATAGAGTCCTCAACTGCTACCAGAACCTCCTGTGCATTAATTCCATCATAAAAGTCAGGAGAAGGATTCTTTCCTTTTGTAATGGATGTGAGAAGGTCTGCTACCATATCAACAAATGACTCTCCATATCCAATAATATGACCAGCAGGCCACCAGTTTGCTGCGTAGGGATGTGATGGGTCTGTGGCTATTATTGTCCTGAATCCCTGGGCATACGTAGGGTCTTCTGTACTGTAAAATTCCAGTTCATTTAGACGTTCGAGATTAAATACAATACTTCCTCTGCTACCGTTTATCTCAAACCTCTGTCCATTTTTTCTTCCAGCAGCAAACCTTGTCGCCTCAAAAGAACCAATAGCACCATTCTTAAACCTCGCAAGGAATAGTGTTGCATCATCCACTGTAACCTTTCCTTTCTCTGCTGCCTTTGCCTTATCTTTCAGCCCTGTCTCAAGAACCCCTGTTTCTTTAAGCAAAGGTCTCTCTTTTATAAATGTTTCACTCATCCCTATAACCTCTTCAAATTCCCCCACCAAATATCTTGCCATATCTATAAGATGTGCATTCAGGTCCCCGTGTGCACCACTGCCTGCAACTTTTTTCACCATCCGCCATGCAAGTGGAAATTCAGGGTCAAGGAGCCAGTCCTGCAGATAGACAGCCCTCATATGGTATATCTTCCCAATCCTACCCTCACCTATCAGTTTTTTTGCCAGAGCAATCGCAGGGAGTTTCCTGTAGTTAAAACATATGGCATGCCTTACACCATACTTTTCCACTGCCTCAAGCATCTGGTAGGCATCCTTCAGTGTAGCAGCAAGTGGCTTTTCACAGAATAAAGATTTGCCTTCTCTGGCTGATGCTATTGCAATATCTTTGTGAATATCAGGTGGAGTGGCAATATCTATAATATCTATATCCTTCCTCTTTACAAGATTTCTCCAGTCCGTCTCATATTCAGCCCATCCATATCTTTCAGCAGCAACCCTCAGGGGACCTTCTGCCCTTCCACATAAAACCTTCATAACAGGGCGCACAGGAATATTAAAGAAGATATTTACATCCTTATATGCATGGGAGTGTGCCTTACCCATAAACTTATAACCGATAAGTCCTATATTCAGTTCTTTCATTCCTCCCCCTCTGTATAGTCATAGAAACTTGAAAGTCAAAAGTAAGGGTATTTTGTAAATATTCATTGGGCCCCGTTCATATTTAAGTAGCAAGTAGAGAGTAGAGAGAAAAATAGTTTAATCTTTTGCATCTTTAATACTTTTTATTCGTCTTCTCTTGCTACTTGCTACTCTATACTTCTTTACCTTCTGTGCTTTTTATTTCTTTGCCTCCACCTGCCTTCAGCCCTGCAACTTCTCTTACTTTTTTTTCAATCTCATCATAGAGTTTTGTATCTTTTTTCAGTGTCTCAATCACATTTTCCATACCCTGACCAAGAGAGGTTCCCCCATACTGGAAATAACTACCTTTTTTTTCAATAACCTTATACTGAACTGCTGCGTTAACTAAAGAACTCTCCCTGCATATGCCAGTCCCATAGTACATCTCCAGTTCTGCCTCTCTGAAAGGAGGGGCAACCTTGTTCTTCACCACCTTTGCCTTTATCCTGCTGCCTATAATATCCTGACCACTTTTGATATTCTCTATCTTCCTCACATCTATTCTTACAGAGGCATAAAACTTTAGTGCCCTACCACCAGGTGTTGTCTCAGGATTTCCAAAAAAGACACCAATCTTTTCTCTTAACTGGTTTATAAATATGGCTGATGTCTTTGACTTACTTATATACCCTGTAAGTTTCCTTAGTGCCTGGGACATA
>JAQVEU010000084.1 GCA_028697565.1 Candidatus Ratteibacteria bacterium | reverse complement strand
TTTCTGTGATGAACCTTCAGGTAGTAAAAGGAAGATTTTTCAATGAGGTTGATGCTGAACTTATAAAGCCATATGTGGTAATAGGTTCTTCAATAAAAAATAAACTATTCCCTCTGGAAGAGGCAGTAGGAAAAAGTATCAGGATTGGCTCAAACTACTTCATTGTTATTGGAATTGCTGGGGAAAAGGCTATCACTTCGGGAGTAGGTTTTGAAGCAGAGGATGTTAATTTTGATGTATATATGCCAATTACAACACAGAGGATATACTATGGAGAATATACCGTAGGTGAAAGAACAGGTGGAGGAATGGCAGATGTTGAAAGGGCATGGGTTAAGTACCACCGTTTTATTATAAAAGTTAAAGATACACAACAGATTATCACAACTGCGGCAATAGTAGAGGATATTCTAAAAACAAACCACAAACAGCAGGACTATGAGATTCTTGTTCCCTTACAACTACTGAAACAGGCAGAGCATACAGCAAAGATATTCAATATAGTCCTTGGCTCTATTGCTGCCATTTCTCTTATTGTCGGTGGTATTGGTATTATGAACATTATGCTTGCCACAGTTACAGAAAGAACCAGAGAGATAGGCATCAGAAGGGCGCTAGGCGCAAAGAGAAAGGATATTATAAAACAATTTTTAACAGAAGCAGTTATTTTGTCTTCCATTGGTGGTTTTATAGGGGTCCTTCTTGGAATAGCCATACCGAAGGTTGTCACCAAACTTGCCGGTATGACCACAATCTTGACCTCATGGTCTATGTTGCTTGCCTTCTCAATCTCTGTTGCAGTAGGTATTACATTCGGAATATATCCTGCACGAAAGGCCGCCTATCTTGACCCCATCCAGGCCCTGAGGTATGAATAGTAAAAAAATATAAAACTCAAAATTCTAAATAATTATAAAATTTAAAGATTTATAGATCCCAAGATTTTTCTAATTTTCCAATCCGGGTGTACACGCTGTTTCTATAATTCCAAACTGGCTGGTAAACAGATTGTAGTAAAACCCCTTTGTTTCCATCAGTTCTTTATGTGTCCCTTTTTCAATTATTTCTCCCTCATTAATTACAAGAATTAAGTCAGCGTTCTTTATCGTATTCAATCTGTGTGCTATCACAAAATTTGTTCTTCCTCTCATTAAATTTAACATACTTTTCTGAATATTCATTTCTGTTTTCGTGTCTATATTGCTCGTCGCCTCATCAAGTACTAAAATCTTCGGATCTGAGAGCATTGCCCTTGCAATCGCTATAAGTTGCCTCTGTCCCTGACTTAAACCCTGTGCCCCGTCTGAAAGAACCGTTTCATACTTTTCTGGCAGGGTTAAAATAAATTCCTCTGCTTTTATTGCCTTACACACCTCTTCAATCTCCTTATCGGTTGCTTCTAACCTTCCATATCTTATATTTTCTCTCACTGACTCTGAAAAGAGATATGTATCCTGAAGTACTACACCAAGGATATTTCTCAAACTTTCCTTCTTTATTTTTCTTATATCCGTACCATCAAATAAAATTTCTCCCTTGTCAATTTCATATAACCGTGCAAGGAGATTTATTAGTGTTGTCTTTCCTGCTCCTGTTGGACCCACAATAGCAATCATCCCTCCCGGAGTGATATTAAAACTTATATTCTTAAGAACATACTTTTCATCTTCATAAGAAAACCAGAGATTTTTAAACTCAAGTTGCTCTTTTATATCATCAATCGTTAGACCATCTTTATCTTCTTTCTCCTTATCTGCCTCAATAATTTCAAAGACCCGTTCTGCACTTGCTATTGCCCCTTGAATAATATTAAACTGATGAGCAAGTTCGTTTAATGGCCTTGTAAACTGTCTCACATAATTTATAAAACTTGCTATTGTTCCTATAGTAATTATATTTCTAAGGACAAAAAGTCCCCCGATACCACCGATAATGGCAAAACTTATATTGTTAAGAAAATTCATCAGGGGAGGGATAATACCTGCAAACTTCTGTGCTATAATTCCATAATCTCTTAATTCAGTATTTTTTTTCTCAAACCTTTTTACTTCTTTCTCTTCCCTGCCAAAAATTTTTATTGTTTTCAATCCGGTAATATCTTCTTCTACAAGTCCATCAATCTCCCCAAGTTTTGTCTGCTGAAGGGAAAAATATTTTCGTGTTTTTGTAGATATAAGTTTTGTAGTAATAGCCATAAGAGGGATTAATATCATACTGATTAATGTAAGAACAGGACTTAAAATAGTCATCATCACAACTGTTCCTATAAGCATAATTATCCCGGATAAAAATTGTACTGTTGCTGTTGCGATACTTGTGTTCACCATATCTATATCATTTGTAATTCTGCTCATTATATCTCCTGTGGATCTTTTATCAATCACACCAAGAGAAAGTTTATGGAGACACTCAAAAGCATCTTTTCTAAGGTCAAAGCCCATCCTCTGTGAAATATGTGCCATTGTAATACCCTGTATATATACAAGGATGGAATTAAATATATAGATGGCAAACATAAACAGGAGAAACCTTCCAAATCCAGAAATAACTTTTGGTATGATATAATTATCAATTCCTTTACCTATGAGATATGGACCTAACAGAGAAAGGACTGAACTTCCTACTACACATATAAATATAAGAAAGAAATCTAATTTGTATCTACCCAGATATTTAAAGAGTTTTTTCAATGTTTTTGTTGGCTCTTTAGGTTTTTCAGAAAGCAGATGCATATGCCTACCATGGCCACGTGGACCAAAACCAGGTCCATGGTGAAACCTTACCCTTTGCTCTTCCTGTGGCCTGTCCTTTTCAGCCATTTATCTTTTCTCCTATCTGTGATTCATATATCTCTCTGTAGATATTGCATCTCTCAAGAAGTTCTATATGCCTCCCAATACCTGCTACTTCTCCTTTATCCAGAACTATAATTTTATCTGCCTCTATAACCGTAAATATCCTTGGAGTAACTATAACTTTTGTGCACTCTTTTAGTTGTTTCTTCAGATTTCTGAATATCTTCTTTTCTGTTATAAAGTCCACTGAGCTTGTACAGTCATCAAGGATAAGAATTTTAGGTTTTTTAATAACTGCCCTTGCTATTGTCAATCGTTGTTTCTGTCCACCTGAAAGATTTACCCCTCTCTGACCGATAAAAGTATCCAGTCTGTCCGGAAGTTTACTTACAAACTCATAAATCTCTGCAACCTTCATTGATTCCTCTATCTCTGCATCTGTTATGTTCTCATCAGCCCATTTCATAATTTCTCTGATGGTACCTGAAAATACCATTGCCTCCTGTGTAACAAAACCTATATTTTTTTTCAGTATATAAGGGTCAATATCATTTATGTTTATTTCATCTATTAGAATACTTCCTGAAGTCGGCTGGTATAAACCGACAATCATATTTAAGATAGTGGTCTTGCCCGAACCTGTAGTTCCAACTATTCCTGCTGTTTCTCCTGCCTTTATTGAAAAAGAAATATTTCTAAGAAATTGCATATTATGTGTCTCTCTGTAGCTAAAAGAGACATTTCTAAACCCTATATTCCCATTTATAGAAATAGGACAATAATACTCTTCTTTCCTATCAGGTTCTTTTATCATTAGAACTTCATTAATCCTTTCCACAGAAGCACCTGCCCTTGATACAAATATAAATAAATTACTTATCATCATAAGAGACATAAGAATCATTGTAAAATAGTTAATGAAAGCCATTATCTCCCCTACCATAATTTCATCATTAAGTGCCATCTTACCACCAAACCACAGTACAGAGATGACACCTAAATTCATAATTATCATCACAAGTGGTCCTATTTTAACAATGAGATTAATTGCATTAATAGATGATTCCATCAGTGCCTCATTTGCATTTCCAAAACGGTTGTTTTCATATTGTGCCCTGTTAAAAATTCTAACAACCCTTATTCCAGAAAGGTTTTCTCTAATTATAAGATTAATCCTGCCTATTCTTTTCTGCATGGTACCGAATAAAATAAAACTTTTTCTTGTAACAAAATAGAAAATAGAAAGAAGCAGTGGAATTGCAATAAGAATTATCAGAGAAAGTTTAATGTTGATAAAAAAAGCCATAATAATCCCGCCAATACATAGAAGTGGGGCCCTGACAAACATTCTTAGAGACATAAGAACAAGTTGTTGTGCCTGAGATACATCATTTGTTATCCTTGTTATAAGAGAAGCAGTGGAAAACCTGTCTATGTCCTTAAACTGAGCATTCTGAATCTTCTTGAAAACGTCCTTCCTTAAATCATGCCCAAAATTCTGACTTGCTATACTTGAAAAGATTGTGCAGCCAATTCCACCTATTAGCCCAATAATTGCAATCCCAAGCATTAAAAGCCCTGAATGGATTATCAATTGTAAATTCCCTTTTGTTATGCCTTCATCAACAAGCAGGGCGAGAAGTTTCGGCTGCAAGAGGTCCATCACTACTTCAAGAATCATCAATAGAGGTGCAAGTATAACGGACTTTTTATATGGCCTTAGATACTCAAAAAAAATATCAAAATTTTTATCTTTCATCGTTTTTAAGATAAGAATAAATACAGGTACAGAATAGAAAATGAAAAGGTAAAAGTTAGAAATTAGAAGATTTGAATATTGGCATATTCTAATCTTCCAATTGTAATCTTCTAATCTTTTTTACTTCTTTTTTTACGTGTCTGGAGTTTCTGGTGTTTCAAATAATTTTTTGTCAGTTCCTCCAGTCGTTGGGATACAAGGTAGTTGACACTACCTTTGGGATAATTACCTTTTTTATCCTGCTCTCCTGCTGGAATACCTGTAAGAATTTCTATCCCTTCATCTATTGTGCCCACAGCCCATATATGAAACTGCCCCTTCTTAACTGCCTCTATAATCTCATCCTTCAGCATAAGGTGTTTAATATTGGT
>JAQVEU010000083.1 GCA_028697565.1 Candidatus Ratteibacteria bacterium | reverse complement strand
TGATATAGGTAAAACAATATCACTTCCTTTTTTTGCACAACCTGAGAAAAACATTGTTATCAATAGAAATATTATTCCTGTTTTCCTTATCATATATGCTCCTTTTCTTACCTTATTATCCTCTCTTCCTCACCAAACCCCCTCTAACTCTAACTCCCCCTTATCAAGGGAAGAACCTAGGAAGAACCTAAATCTTCTCTAACCCCTCTTTCTAAAAGAGGGGAAAAATCCCCCTCAATCCCCCTTTACAAAAGTGGGAAATTTCTCTTCCCTTTTCTTCCTATTCCTTCCTTTGATAAAGGAAGGTTAGGATGGATTTTCCTCTCCCCTCTTTCCCTTTTTCCCCTCCCTATGAGGGGAGGGGATAAAGGGGAGGGTGAGAACTTTTCCTATACTCTCCACCCCACCTATAAATAAAATCTAAATCCAAAACACTAAACCTAAAAGTAAGGATATTTATTCTCGCTACTTGCTACTCGCTACTCTTATATTAAACTCTAAATCCAAAACACTAAACCTAAAAATCCCCTCTAACCACCCCCACCTATTATCCTCCCCCCTCATATGGGGAGGAAGAGAGAGTCCCTCTCCCTTTGAGGGGAATATTCACGTTGTATCTGACCCAATAGATTTCACTGGGTATTATTAAAATTATAATTTTAGGTGTCCCGTGTCAAGTTCTCTTGTCAAAATACAGGCCCGAGATAGAAATAAAATATACCCTCTTCAGGTGAACGGATGCCGTAACCAATATAGATAGGGCCTAAAGGTGTTTTTATACCTGTAAATACAGAACCAGACAATTTCATTTCATCCAGAGAAATGTCATCTGTATCTTCCCACACATTTCCTGCTTCTATTGATGAACCAACAAAGTATCCCGATATATTAAAAGGAAGCAATTTTTCAAAGTCCCTTATATAAGATAATCTAAACAGCAGTGCATGGTTTCCCGTTAACTCATAGTGGTCAAATCCGCTCATCCTTTGAAAACCACCAAGATAAAAGGTTCGGTAGATAGGGAGTTCCGTATCAAAAGATGTCCCTGCTTCAATGTATGCAATGAGGGTATTATTTGAATGGTTCCATGCTTCAAGTCCCTTGATAGATAACTGCTGAAACTCATTATCTTCAAGAACGGGTAAAGGCGACCTATAGTCCACACTGACATACCATCCCTCTCTGGGGAATAGCAGGTTATCCAGGCGGTCTATAACAAATGAACTATTAAGCAGGAACATATTATCTTTATAGTCAGGGAGTGCCTTATCTCCTGTGGAAAGGTCACTATTGATATGTTCCTCTTCTATACCTATGCGGAACTGTCCTGCATTGCCGATGTTTATTCCTCCGAAGAGCCCTGTAGAGACATAACGTGTTCTATAGCGGGCGTAGCGGTTATCGTCTTCAAATAGGTCAATATTACGTTGCTGATATGAAACAACCGGTGCTATGAAAAAATGGTCTGCATAGTCAATCGGCTGGTAAAACTCTGCCTCAATATTATGTTCCAGTCCTAATTTTATGCGAAGATTTAGTTCTCCACCACGTTGATTTATCTGTGTTATTCTATATCTTAAAAGAGGATTAAAGTCCCTTGTGCTATCAAATTGTGCACCAAGATAGAGATATTTTGGTCCCCATGGTTTTATTATTGGTTCAATAGTTAACCCGTAGTTTTCATCCATCTGTGTAATGTAATAATCAATACGTTCAAAAAGTCCTGTGGCATATATATCTGTTATATTCTGTTCCAGTGTTTCAATATCTAATTTTTTACCTGTTGTTGTCTTTATCCTGCTTTCTATCATCTCAGGTGCCACTTTTTTAGGTGTAATAACCTTTATATAGTCCACAACTATATCCTTATTTTTCTTTCGTGCAGAGATATAACTCTTTATCTGCCTGTATTCCTCTTCGGGGAGCGACATTGTAAGCAAAGTATCTTTTTCTTTTTTGGCTGCCTTTTCCCCTGCCCCTATGATTTTTTTTGCCTTTTTGAAGTCCATATTTGAAAACCCTTCAAGTTTAAGTGACAGAAGTATATCCCCCTCTTTTAAAAGTGAAAGTTGATAAAGATGGCTTTGTTTTCCGTATATGGCAAGTACCTGTTTTGTTACATCTACAAGGGTTTTTAGCTCATCTTTGGTGGCAAGGGGAGAACTTACATCTACTGCTATAATTCTTTCAGCACCAAGTTCTCTTGCAGTTTCTATTGCAAGGTTAGCCACAATACCACCATCTACAAGTGTTCTATTGTTTATCTCAACAGGTGCAAAGATACCGGGTATTGCCATACTTGCCATTATTGCCTTTGTTAAGTTTCCTGAAGAGATATCCACACGCTCTCCTGTCACAAGGTCTGTGGCAACTGCGCGGAATGGAATAGGAAGGTGGTCAAAGTTATCAACGGATAGAACAGGCAGAAGGATATTGTTCAGCGCTATAATAAGTTTCTGTCCTGCTATTACACCCTTAGGGATGTAAATCTGCTTAATGGCATATCCAATCTCAACACCCATATATTTAGATGACTCTTTCCTTAGTCGGTATGGTTGTTGTAGTGGTTTTGGGTTATCGGAAAAGATGTCGTTCCAGTCAACATCAAGCATCTTTTTCTCAATCTCTGATGGAGAAAGACCTGTTGAGTATAGTCCACCCACAATGGCTCCCATACTGGTTCCTACGACCATATCCACAGGGATGTGTAGTTCTTCTATAACCTTTAATACACCGATGTGTGCAATACCTCTTGCACCGCCACCACTTAAAACAAGCACAGTAAAAGGGTGTGACCTTTTTTCTGCTTCAACAGACAGTAATATCTGTGGAGAAAGAAAAAATATAAGCATAAAAAAGAGATATCTGTTCCAATATCTTTTTATTCTGTGCATAGTTCCACTAATTTTACCATATTCCGATACGGGAGCGGTAGAAAAAAAGCGACTAAACCTTTTGATAATAATGTTTGTCTAATATAGAAATGAAGAGGACAAATTCTAAAGATAGTGGTTTTACCCTGATAGAACTACTTGTGGTAATTGCTATTATATCTATACTTGCAGGACTTATACTTCCATCCTTATCCCGTGCAAGAGAGATGGGGAGAAGGGCTGTATGTCTTAATAACCTGAGACAGATTTTTCTCGCCCTTGATATGTATGCAACTGATAATGGTGAGTATTATCCTGTTGCTGCATCTGTTCCTTCACTACATCTAAATGATGACCCAAGAATATGTGATGTTCTTGCTTCCTATGCGAATTCGCCTGGTGTCTTCAGATGTCCTTCTGACAGAGAGGGATATTTTGAAAGAGAGGGGTCAAGTTATGAATACAATGTATCACTTGGTGGCAGGAAGAGAGATAGGAGACGTTCAAGGATGGGAGCAAGCAGAACATGGGTCTTTTATGACTACAAGGATTTCCATGGCCCTGGTATAAGAAATTTTGTGTTCCTTGATGGACATGCAACCCATGAACCGATAGCAAAAACAGCGGAGGAAGAATGAAATTGCCACAGATAAAATTAAAATGGCGGGAGATGGACAAAGGGAAAAGAAAAAAGGCGAAGGTTATTTCTGGAATAATTGTTTTGATTGTGGCTGCACTTGTAACCACTATATATGGAGTATCAAAGATACCGCCCAATTTTGAAAAACTTTCAGATGAAAAGGTTCTTGCCTATGTGAAATCAGGGAGGGTTGAAAAACTTGACCAGGAACATCTTATAAAACTTGGAGAACGTCTTGAGAAGATACCATCTGAACAAAGAAGAGAGATGATGCAGGGACTTACTGATGAAGAAAGGAGAAATTTTCGAGAAAGCAGGATGATGATTGCAGAGGCACATATGCAAAAAACAATAGATGAATTTTTTTCTCTCCCTCCTGAAAAACAGAATGAATTTCTTGACAGACAGATAGATGAGATGGAGAAAAGAAGACAGGAGTTCAGACAGAGGTTTGGTGAAAGGCCTGGTGGCTTTCCTCAGGGGTTCCAGGGTGAAAGACCAGGGCAGAGTGGAGAAAGAAGAGAAGGTGTATCAACTGGTAATCAGCAGGCACCTCAACAGAGTGTAAGAACTGGCAGAGGAAGGCCCTCCCCTGATGCACGTCTACAACGGATGAGAAACCGTCTTTCAGAGACAACACCCGAAGAGAGAGCAAAAAGAAGGGAATATGCCCGCCGACTAAGAGAAAGAATGATGGCAAGACGTCGCAGCCGTTGACACTCCTTTATTTTTCTGATAATAATATAACAGGTAATTCTCACCTTGTAAGGGTGAGAGAAGTAAGAAAATGAAGAAGGAGTGGAAGATGAAGGCGCTATTTTTATCAGGAGGAGAGGGAACACGGCTGAGGCCCTTTACATTAACAATTCCTAAACCGCTTTTGCCTGTTGCGAATATACCACTGGTTGCCTATCAATTTGAACTTCTTAAAAGACATAGCATCACAGATATTGTCGTTGGTGTGGGTTATAAAACAGGCCATTTCAAGAAGACAGTTGCAGAAATATCAAAGAAGATGGGTGTTAAGACAGCACTTTCTGTCGAAGATATACCACTTGGGACAGGTGGTGGCTTGAGAAATGCATACCCCTTTTTCAAAAAAGAAAAGGAGGTATTTGTTGTATTCAATGGAGATGTTATAACAAACCTCAATTTAGACAGAATGATATCCTTTCATAAAGAAAAAGGTGCCTATGCAACCATAGGACTTGTTAAGGTGAGCGACCCTTCTCCGTATGGTCTTGTGATAGCAGATACAGATATGTCTGTAAGAAAATTTATTGAGAAACCAGAAAGGAACGAGATAACAACGGATACCATAAATGCAGGTGTCTATATTTTTTCTGCAGAGATATTTTCTGATATACCTCCTAATAAAAATGTCTCTCTTGAGAAGGAGGTTTTCCCTTTGCTTATTGAAA
>JAQVEU010000082.1 GCA_028697565.1 Candidatus Ratteibacteria bacterium | reverse complement strand
CTGCCTGCTGTTAATATTCCCTGTCCACCAGACCCACCAATAATCATCCGTGCCTTTTCCATACCTATGTCCACCATACCTTTGGTTTGGGCTGTCTTATTATTACACCTTTAAGGAAGTTCACTGCCTTTTGTAGTCCCTCCTCAGTGCTCATCAAACTGTCCTCATGCTCTATGCTGAGTGTTCCGTCATAACCTATAAGCCGCAGGGTTGATACAAAGGCATTCCAGAAGTCAGCCCCATGACCATATCCCACAGTTCTGAATATCCAGCTTCTGTTGAACTCATCAAGATATGACTTTGTATCAAGGACACCATTGATATATGTATTATAATTGTCTATCTTCGTGTCCTTTGCGTGCACATGATAGACAGTACCTTGAAGTTTTCTGAGGGCAGCAATCGGGTCTATGCCCTGCCAGAACAGGTGGCTGGGGTCAAAGTTTGCCCCAATCTCTTTTCCCACTGCATCTCGTAGTTTGAGGAGTGTCTCAGGGTTATATACAACAAATCCAGGATGCATCTCAAGACATATCTCTTTGACATTATGGTCTCTCGCAAATTTCACTTCCTCTTTCCAGTAAGGGATAACCTTCTCTTCCCACTGCCACCTTATTATCTGTGAAAAGTCATCAGGCCAGGGACAGGTGACCCAGTTAGGATATTTTGCTGATTCACTATCGCCCGGGCATCCTGAAAATGTTATAATACGAGGAATACCTAACTTTTCTGCAAGAAGGATGGTCTTTCTCTGGACATCCCTGTGGGTATTTGCTACATTTTTATCCGGGTGTAAAGGGTTTCCATGACAGGACAGCCCTGATATTTCAAGTCCTCTACTTTCCACTGCCTCTTTAAACCTTTTTATATCATCTGGATTTTGCAGGAGTTTTTCCGGGTCGCAGTGGCTATTACCAGGATAGTTCCCTGTACCTATCTCAACTGTCTCCAGACCTAACTGCTTTGCTTTATCCAGTGCCTCCTCAAACTTTTTATCACCGAACAATACCAAAAAGACCCCTATCTTCATTTCTCCCCCTTGTCTTTTATATATTCTATCACTTATAACACAAAGGTCAAGGTGAAAAGCGATGTTTTAAAACAGGTGAATTTCTGGTATAATTCTTCTATTATGATTTCTTATAATTTTTTTCTTTCAAGGAAGTTTACAGGACAGAAGAGGAAAGGGGATAGTTTTTTATGGTTCATAGGTATATTTTCTATTGCTGGCATTGCTATAGGGGTGATTGCCCTTATGCTGGTGATAGGGGTTATGAGTGGCTTTTCAGGAGAGTTAAAGAAAAAAATTATAGGTGCATATCCTCTTATAACAATAGAGGGAAGTCCATATATCTATAACTATAAGCAGATAATGGAAGATGTCTCTAATAACATCCCTGAGGTCAAGGGTATCTCTCCATACATATCAACCCAGGTGATTTATAAGTCCAGCAGATACATAATGGGAGGTATCCTGAGAGGGATTGACCCTGCCCTTGAGGATAATGTGACAAATATAGGTGAGTTCTTGAAAAAAGGCAAGATGGGTGAACTTTCAGGTGGGGTATTTTTAGGTAGTGAACTTGCAAAAGAGTTAGAGGTGGATGTAGGGGATGAGATATGGGTCATTACAGGTATTATGGCAAGAGAAAAAAGGGTGATGGTGAAAGGTATAGTTGAGTCCGGTATCTATGCATTTGACTCATCAATGGGTTTCTTTTCACTTGAAGACCCTGTTTTAGGTTATGGGGGTATTGTGCATGGGATAGGAATCAGGATAGACAACATATATGCCTCTGAAGATGTAGCCAGAAAAATCAGAAAGGTAGTTGAAGATAGATACGTTGTTTCCACATGGATACAGAAAAATAAAATTCTTTTTGCAGCACTTGCAATGGAAAGAAAGGCGATGGCAATTATCCTTGGACTGATAATACTTGTGGCTTCTTTTAATATATCCTCAACACTTATGATAACTGTTTATAGAAAGGTAAAGGAGATAGGAATTTTAAGGGCATTAGGTCTTTCTTCAAAAGATATAGAAAAGATATTTATCTATCAGGGATTGATACTCGGGTGTAAAGGATTGATAACTGGTCTTGTCGCAGGGGGGGCTCTTGCGTATCTGTTAAAAAGGTATCAGTTTATAAGAATACCAGAGTTTATATATGACCTTTCCCGGTTACCCATAGAGATTTCATTATCTGATATATGCTGGATTAGTATTTCTGTTCTTGTCATTGTTACACTTGCCAGTGTATATCCTGCAAGACGGGCAGCAAGGTTAAATCCTAATGAGGCAATAAGAAATGGATAAACTGATAGGAAGAGATATTAGCAAGGAGTATCCAGGTGGTATTACTGCTCTAAAGAGTGTGAATATAGAAATACATAAGGGAGATATTGTGGTTGTGATGGGTCCCTCTGGCTCAGGTAAAACAACACTGATAAATATATTAGGGCTGCTGGATACCCCTACAGCAGGGAATGTATATCTTGATGACAGAGAGATAACTGGCCTTAGTGAAAAAGAGAAGTGTGTAATTATGAATAGGACATTTGGCTTTATCTTCCAGTTTTTTTATCTTATACCGGAACTCACTGCTATAGAGAATGTTATGCTGCCACTCTGGATAAAAGAGAGGTCTTATAGAAAGGTCAGGGACTATTACAGGAGGGCAGAAGAACTGCTTGTTGAGTTCAATCTTTCAAAGAGAAAAGATGCATATCCTTCACAACTTTCCGGTGGAGAGATGCAGAAGGTCGCTATATGTAGAAGTTTGATATGCAGCCCTGAAATAATTTTTGCAGATGAACCAACAGGTAGTATTGATAAAGAGTCATCAGAAATGTTTTTCAATTTTGTGCAACTGCTGAATAAAAAAAAGGGAATAGGTTTTTTTATAGGGACGCATAATGAAAAATTTTTACAATTTGCCACAAAAGTAGTATATTTAAATCAGGGAGAAATAGAATAAATACTCAGTCAACTACGTTACATAAAAGTAGAGAGTAGAAAGTAGCAAGTAGCGAGAGTAAATATTCTTACTTTTAAGTTTATAGTTTTGGATTTTGAGTTTAATATATACATCCTTACTTTTGAGTTTATAGTTTTGGATTTTGAGTTTAATTTATACATCCTTACTTTTAAGTTTATAGTTTGAGATTTTGAGTTTAATTTATACATCCTTACTTTTGAGTTTATAGTTTTGGATTTTGAGTTTAATTTATAGGGGGTTATAAATGGGGCTACTTATATATCTTAATGGAAGGTTGATACCCGAAGATGAGGCAAAGGTATCTGTTTTTGACCATGGACTTTTGTATGGTGATGGCGTCTTTGAAGGTATCAGGGGATACAATGGCAGAATCTTTAAGTTAGATGAGCATCTTCGTCGGCTATATGCATCTGCAAAAGCAATAATGCTTGATGTACCACTTGAATTCTCTGAATTAAAAGATGCTATTGTCCAGACAGTAAGAGCCAATAAGTTAAAGGATAGTTACATAAGGGTTGTGGTTACCAGGGGGGAGGGGGACCTTGGTCTTGACCCTAAAAAGTGCAGGGTCCCAACGTTGTTTATTATAGCCAGTAGTATTCAGTTATACCCAGCAGAGATTTATGAAAGGGGGCTGAATGTTGTGACAGTGGCAGTCAGGAGAAATTTGACTGAGGCAGTCAATCCTGCCATAAAGTCCCTGAACTATCTGAATAACATTATGGCAAAGATAGAGGCGAATAGTACAGGGGCATCTGAAGGGATTATGCTTAATAATGCGGGATATGTAAGTGAAGGCACAGGAGAGAATATATTTATTGTTTCTAAAAATAGTTTATTCACACCACCTGTTACAGCAGGGGTACTGGATGGAATTACCAGAGATACTGTTATGGATCTTGGGCGTGGTCTCGGACTGGAAGTAGAAGAGAAAGAGATGACAAGGTATGATATATTTACAGCAGATGAGTGTTTTCTGACAGGGACTGCTGCGGAGATAGTTCCTGTTGTATGCCTTGATGGCCGGCCCATAGGAACGGGTAAACCAGGAGAAGTAACAAACAGGATAAGGAAGGAATATACTGTACTTACTATGTCCGAAGGTGTTCCTATATACGAGTAAAAATTAGCAAAAATTCCTTAGATAGGGTATAATATAATAAGTTAAAAGTAAAAAGTTAAGGGTGAGGGGCGGAGTTTAGAGTTTTAGATTTTGAGTTTCATATAAGAGTAGCGAGTAGAAAGTAGCAAGTAGCGAGAATAAACATCCTTACTTTAGAGTTTAGAATTTTGGATTTTGAGTTTGGTACATTGTGTCTTAGTGTAGTACGGTGTCTGAGGAGGGACAGAGATGTTTGAACGATTTACTGAAAGGGTGAAAGCCCTCTTAGATTCTGCGAGGAAAGAGGCACTCAAATATGGACATAACAGGATCGAACCCGAGCATATATTCCTTGCTATGCTTGAGGATAATCAGGGTGTAGGGGTATCCATTTTACATCACATCGGAATTGATTTCCAGAAGTTAAAACAGGAAATAGAAAGGAATATGAAGATAGGTATTCCTGTCTATGTAGGAGAAATTCCATTAAGTGCTCAATCCAAAAAAGTCCTTGAACTGGCAGTTAAAGAGGCACAGTTTTATATGCATAGTTATATTGGTACAGAACATATACTACTTGGTATTATTGGTATGGAAGAGACACTTCCATCCAGGATACTCAAGGCATATGGAATTACATTGAAAAATACCCGCGAGGCATTTGAGGATGTTATTCTGAACATAAACAGTGGACAGAAGTGGACTGGATATGGTAAGGCATCCCCTGCATCTTATCAGAGTCAGAGAACAAGGGTGGGTGCATTACAGACATTTGGCAGGGACCTTACAAAACTTGCTGCGGAAGGGAAGTTAGACCCGGTGATAGGACGAGAG
>JAQVEU010000081.1 GCA_028697565.1 Candidatus Ratteibacteria bacterium | reverse complement strand
ACATTACCTCCACCTATAACTGCCACTCTTTCTCCTATGGTCACAGGTGTATCATACTCGGGAAAAAGATACCCCTTCATAAGGTTGACCCTTGTCAAAAACTCGTTTGCAGAATATACCCTTAAAAAGTTTTCACCCGGGACACTCATAAAAGAAGGAAGTCCTGCCCCGGAACCAATGAAAATACTTTTATAGCCAGAGGTAAAGAGGTCATCAATGGCAAGTGTCTTTCCTATTATAATATCTGTCTTTATCTCCACACCTAATTTTTTTATTATCTCTATCTCTTTTTTTACAATCTCCTTTGGAAGACGAAATTCAGGTATGCCATATATAAGAACACCACCCGGACTGTGGAGTGCTTCAAAAATAGTTACCTTTATACCACATCTTGCAAGTTCAGATGCACAGGTAAGTCCTGCAGGGCCTGAACCAATAACTGCAACCTTTTTTACTTCTGTATTTTTGTTTGTTGAGATAGAACAGGAAGGTTGATATTCTGCTCTGTCTGCTACATATCTTTCAAGTTTTCCTATTGCTACAGGCATCCCTATCTTTGAAAGTGTACAGACAGATTCACACTGGGTTTCCTGAGGACATACCCTTCCACATATTGCAGGCAGAAGATTTGTTTTATATATTATCTGCAATGCCTCTTGAAATTTTTTTTCTTTGATATACTGTATAAATTCAGGTATATCTATCTCTACAGGACATCCCTTTACACAGGGTGCTTTTTTACACTGCAAACACCTGTGTGCTTCAAGAACTGCCTGCTCTTCTGTATACCCAAGTGCCACCTCATTGAAATTTTTTATTCTTTCTTCAACTGGTTGCTTGCTATCTTTTATTCTTTCTTTTACTCTTTCTTTCTGTCCCATTCTTACACTTCCTTATATTCAACACCATCCTTCTTTATAACTATATGCTTTCTCCAGTTTTTATCATCCTGTTCAGGATAGTCCTTTCTGAAGTGGGCACCTCTGCTCTCTTTTCTTATAGAAGATGCTTTTGTGATAAGCAGGGCAAGTATCAACATATTCAGTGTTTCAAAACCAGTTGTATCTGGAAATTCTTTCAGGAATGCATATTTCATCCACTCGGTAATTTTTCCCTCAGCATTCTTAAGAGTAATCTCTTCCCTTTCAATTCCAACATTCCGCCACATCAAACTTCTGATAGACCTTTTCAGGTCCTCTTTATCAATAAGTATGTCTGCCTTCTGAGGAAATGCATATCTATATCTACTCTTAATGAACTTCCTGCCAATCTCTTCCATTGCGCTTATGCCTGTTCTTGTGCCGAATACAAGCCCTTCAAGTAGAGAGTTGCTTGCCAGTCGATTTGCTCCATGGACACCTGTACAGGCGGCCTCTCCACATGCAAAAAAGTTTTCAATAGATGTTCGTCCGTTTATGTCTGTTTTTATTCCACCCATAAAGTAGTGAGCAGAAGGTCTTACAGGGATATATTCCTTTTCAATATCAATTCCATAATTCATACAAAAGTTATAGATGGAAGGGAACCGCTTTTTCAGGTCATCCTTTATCTCTTTAAGGTCAAGGTATACGCAGTTTGAGCCGGTTGCCTTCATCTGGTCCACAATTGCTCTGGTAACTATATCTCTCGGGGCAAGTTCACCCATCGGATGATAGTTAAACATAAACCGTTCACCCTTTGAATTTCTTAATATCCCTCCTTCACCTCTTACGCTTTCAGATATAAGAAAACGCGGTGCCCCTGCCTGATAAAAGGTTGTAGGATGGAATTGATAAAACTCAAGGTCTATAAGTTCTGCTCCACAACGGTATGCAGTTGCTATACCATCCCCTGTAATTACTGAAGGATTAGTTGTTTCTTGAAAGATATTTCCGGCACCTCCTGTGGCAAGGATAAATGCCTTTGCCCTGATAACAAAGACCCTTTTCTTTTTCTCGTCATATACAAGCGCGAATTCTATTCTGTTGTCTTTATTGATAAGGTCTATGAGAAAGTGAGAATGAAAAATTTTTATGTTTTTTTCTGCAAGCGCCTTTTTATATAAGAAATTGGCGACTGCCTTGCCTGTGCTGTCTCCATCTATATGGAGAATTCTTCTACAGGAATGTCCTCCTTCCCTTGTAAAATGGTATCTATTACCATCCCTGTCAAAAGCAAGTCCTGAAGATATTATCTCTTTTATCCGCTCTATGCCTTCATTAACAAGGATATCAACAGATTCAGGAGATGAAAGTCCACAACCTGTTATCAATGTGTCTTTTTTATGTTTTTCAGGAGAGTCCCACGGTGCCATTGCTACAGCAATTCCCCCCTGGGCGTTATATGTAGATGTCCCTGATAGTCCGTTTTTGTATAAAACGACTGTGCGGAAGTTTTTTAGTTGAAGGGCTGCTGTAATTCCTGCTATACCACCACCTACAATAAGAAAATCAACCTCTTCAAATGGAAGTTTTTCCGTATCAAAAGAAATAAAAAAGTCGGGTATCATAGTATTATAAATTCAAAAGTAAGGATATTGTTTGCTACTTTTTTCTCTTATATAAGTATTTAAGAGGATTTGGATAATTTTTCTAACTTTTCCTTCCAAAATTTTTTTTCTTCATCTGTGGCATAATCTATTATCAATTTACCATCAAGGTGGTCCATCTCATGCTGAAAACATCTTGCTAAAATACCTTTTGCTTCTATAATAATCTCCTTCCCTTTTTCATTATATCCCTTTAAAATGACTTTTTTTGCTCTCTGGATTGAAAAGTATATCTCAGGAAAACTCAGACATCCTTCCATATCAATCTCGTTATCTTTGGATATTGTAAGTATCTCAGGATTTATCACAGTTATAATCCTGTCCCTGTTTTTATCATCCAGTGCAATAAAAATTCTTTCCGAAATTCCTACCTGAGGTGCAGACAGTCCAAGTCCATGACTTTGTTTTAACGTCTGCTTCATACCTCTTATCAACCTTATAGTTTTTCCATCTATATTTTTAACTTCAGTAGCACACCTTCTTAAGATATCCTCCCCATATACCCTTATTTTTCTCATTTATTAACCTGTGATAATTTTAACTCCAAGATATTTTTCTACCGTTTTAATTGCACAGTATTTACCACACATTGTGCATACATCCTTTTCTGTTGTTTTATATCTCTTATGAATTTTGTCAAACCTTGAGGTATCTATAGAAAGTTTTCTTTCCTCCTGCCAGTTTCTCTGCGTTCTCGCAAGAGCCATCTTATAGTCCCATTCCATAGAACATTTAAGTCCTCTGGATATATCAGCACTATGGGCTGCAATTTTTGCTGCGATTGTACCTTCAATAACCTCTTCAATACCTGGAAGTCCAAGATGTTCTGCTGGTGTAACATAGCATATAAAGTCCGCTCCATACCATCCAGCAACTGCTGCACCAATAGCAGATGTTATATGGTCATAACCAGGTGCTATGTCTGTTACAAGAGGACCAAGAACATAGAAAGGTGCTCCTTTACATATCTTTTTCTGAAGTATTACATTTGCAGGTACCTCATTAAGGGGAATGTGTCCAGGTCCCTCTATTATTATCTGGACACCACTATCCCACGCTGTTTTTGTCAGTTCTCCGAGGGTGAGAAGTTCATCTATCTGTGAGTTATCTGTAGCATCTACAATACTACCAGGCCGCATACCATCTCCTAAACTTAATACAAGGTCATACTTTCTTGCGATTTCAAGCACCCTGTCAAAATCTTCATAGAGAGGGTTTTCTTTTTCATTCGCTACCATCCAGCTTATAAGAAATGCCCCACCTCTGCTTACTACCATTGCTTTTCGTGGGCTTTTCCTTAGCCGTTCAAGGGTCTTGAATGTAATTCCGCAATGAAGTGTAGTAAAAGAAACCCTGTCCTCTGCATGCCTTTCAATTACCTCAAAGAGTTTTTCTTTATCCATCTTTATAAGAGCACCTTTGTCTTCTATGGACTCAATAGCGGCCTGATATATAGGGACAGTACCTACCGGGACAGGACTACGTTCAACTATAGTTTTTCGTATCTTATCAATATCTCCTCCTGTACTCAGGTCCATTATAGTATCTGCCCCGTATTTACAGGCAGCCTTTAGTTTTTCAACCTCAGAATGTATATCCACTATATCAGGAGATGTGCCTATATTTGCATTTATCTTTATCTTAAGGCCATCTCCAATACCAAGGTATGTGTTTCTGTGTCGCAAAATAACAACCTTGCCTTCTGCGACCTTTCCTGCAAGGAGTTCAGGAGATATCTTCTCCCTTCCTGCCACATACTTAACTCCCTTGCTTATCAGCCCTTTTATTGCGGATTCTCTTTCAAGCATTTTGTTCCTCGTATAAATATCTGGTTAACCCCTTTTTCCCTTCTCCTTTGAGAAGGGAGGATTTGAGGTGAGAATGTATATTAATCAGTCAAGAATAGCACCTGTATTTGCAGACCTTACCTGTTTTGAATATCTTGCTAAAATTCCTTTTAATTTTTTCTCTTTTTTCTTTCTCTCTCTCTTTTTTAACTCTTTTACATCTACTTTAAGGTCTAATCTCCTTTTAGGTACATCTATTTCAATAATATCCCCATCTTCAACATATCCAATAGGTCCATCTTCTTCTGCTTCAGGACTTACATGCCCGATACAAAGTCCCCTCGTTCCTCCTGAAAATCTACCATCTGTTATAAGTGCAATTTTTTTATCCAGCCCTTTACCTGCAATAACAGCAGTCATTGAAAGCATTTCTCTCATTCCTGGCCCACCCTTAGGACCTTCATACCTTATTATTACAACACCTTCTTTTATTTTTCCTTCCATCAAACTCTTCATTGCCTCTTCTTCTGAATCAAAAACAACTGCCTTTCCTGTAAACTTTAGTAAATTCTCTTTGACTGCTGATTGTTTTATTACTGCTCCATCCGGGGCAAGTGTACCTTTCAGGAT
>JAQVEU010000080.1 GCA_028697565.1 Candidatus Ratteibacteria bacterium | reverse complement strand
AGGACCTGGTATTACACTTTATATAAATGAAAAGGGTGGCAGAGTAGCGATAATAGTCCCCTCTTGTTTTAATTTTCACAGACAGGTGATTGTTCAAAATGTTATAAGGTATCTCTACAAAAACAGGGTTCCATTTCCAATAGTTTCAGGAAGTGCATATCTCTTGCCAATGTTATTCAGAAAAGGGGAAGAAGATATCCTCGTTGTGTTCAATGGGAATACTGACCCTGCTTTTGTCAATATAGAGTACCATAACAAACAATCTATAGATGCAGTACTTCTTAAACCACTTGACATACCCTGTTCTTACAAACTCTTGAAAAGAAACGAAAAAAATAACTACTGGGAAACAGGCACAGCAGTCCCATATATGTCCTTTCTTGTAATAAAAAATAACACTATCTGAAAAATAAAGATAGTAAGGGGGAAAGATGAAGTGTCTATGGAAGGAAAAAGGAATTAAGAATGAAAAGATGGTAGAGGTTTTGCTCGCAGGTGTTATTCTTGTTTTAGCGGTTATTCTGCTCATCATCTGGATTGTAAAACCAGGGAATGGGAAAATTGCCTCGGTTGATATGAATAAAATTATGAATAGCCACCCGGCTATGCAGGAGGCAATGGCTTCTTTTGAAAAAGAAGTATCCAACTTACAGCAACAGGTTAATAAAATGAATGACGAAGAGAAGGCAAAACAGCAACAAAAGATACAGCAAGAAATTACGCAGATTGCTATGAAACTACAGCAAGAAGTTATGGATAAGGTGGTAAAAGACATTGAGATGGTGGCAAAGAAAAAAGGATACTCCTATGTAATAGACAGGAGTGCCATTATTGTTGGTGGAAAGGACATTACTGATGAGATATTAGGTGCAGTGACGCAAAAAAAAGAAGAGAAGGAAAAAGAAAAGTTAGATGTTTCAGAAATGCCGATGATACCTGTTAAATAGAGAGATTTCTAAAGTTACAAACCCACAAAGTAGTGAGTAGAGAGTAGTAAGAAAAAGAACGAATAAGCAAAACCCCCCATTCCTCACCTTTTGTAAGGTTGAGGGTGAACAAGTGTGCTAAATTCAACCATCATCCTGACCCTCTCCCTCGATAGGAGAGGGAAATATACGACGTTTACTGAGAATTTACAAGGGGGTGTGAGGGAATTTCTCTCTACTTGCTACTCGCTACTTATGTCTGAATGGGGGTGAGTAAATATCTATAAGTAATAAGATGATAAGTCAACGAAAAAGAAGGATTGAAAAGGGACTAACAGACGGTGAAATCTCCTACTCAATATGGAAATTGGCAGGTCCTATGATGATAGCAGGTGCATTACATGACCTCTTTTCTATGGTTGACCTGTTTTTTGTCGGGAAATTAGGACATATTGAAGTAGCTGCACTTGCTATTGCAGGAACTACTATGGCAATACTTATGATGTTGGTACAGGGTATTGCCGTAGGAACAATGGTGCTTATTTCCCATTTTACTGGAGAAAAAAATTATGAGATGTCAGATAATGTATTAGGCCAGACATTCATCTGGTGTCTTATTGGTGCATGTGTAATGTTGCCCATTTCTTTTTTTCTTGTAGAGCCAATATTGAAACTTTTTGGTGCCACAGGAAATGTTCTGGTCTATGGTGCTGACTATCTACGGATAAATTTTAATTATTCTCTTGTGATTTTTCTTTTTGTCGGGATAAGTAATGCCTTACATGGTTCTGGAGATGCAAGAACACCTTTATATGCCCTTATAATAGGTAATATCATTAATATCATTTTAGACCCTTTGTATATTATGGGATATGGACCATTTCCTGCAATGGGAGTTGCTGGCTCTGCTGTTGCAACAGTGATGACAAGAGGAATTGGTGTTATATATCTTTTTATCCACATTCTTTTTGGACACTCTACAATTCATTTCAAAACAAAATATCTTAAGCCAATCCCATTTTTGATGAAAAGGATTATAAGCATTGGTTTCTTTGCTTCACTTCAGACACTAATTCGTGAAGTTTCTTTTCTTTTTTTAATGCGGCTTGTTACATCTTTTGGTACTGTTACCCTTGCGGCTTATGGAATTGGCTCACGACTCAGGTCTTTTATTATGGTACCTGGTTTTGGATTTGCAAGTGCTGCTGCTGTTCTTGTAGGACAAAACTTAGGGGCGAAAAAGCCACAAAGGGCAGAAAAAGCAGCATGGCGTGCCCTCATATATTATGAATGTCTTCTTACCCCAATAGTTATCATCTTTTTGATTTTTGCTCCGGAACTGGTGGGGTTTTTCAATAACAATAAAGAGGTCATTACTATTGGTAGTTCTTTTTTAAGGTACCTTGCAATTACATTTCCTTTTCTTGCTTTTTCACTTGTTTTTTCACAGGCAATGAATGGTGCCGGTGATACAAGAACACCTACTATTATTAACGCAATTGGACAACTTGTTTTCAGAATACCTTTTGCATATTTTTGCGCTCTTACTCTCAGGATTGGTTATAGAGGAATCTGGCTGGGTATAAATGCATCTGATATTTTTCAAGGTATTGGAATGACACTGGTATTTCGTTTAGGACACTGGAAAAAGGCCTTTATAAGGCATAAAAGAAAATTGTTAGAGGATGACAATAATTTGTTAACAACCTCAACTTTGGATACAGAACCTACATCTGTACAGTAAGTTGATAAATCAGAAAATAAAAGGTAAAATATAAAAGGAAAGTATAAATATGAGCCGCAAACAAAAAATAGTGTTGTATAGCCTGGTGGGGGTTTTTATAATTATGGTATGCTCTTTTATTTATATCAAAGAGATCCGAATAAAAAAAAGTGTTTTTATCTTTCTACTGGGTTATACAGAAGAAGAGCAGTCACCGTACCTGGTGCCTGTTGAAAGAGAAATATCACGGACAAATAGCATAGAAGAGAAAATAAGGGCGGCTATAGAATTATTATTAAAGGGACCCAATGAAAAAGAGAAGGAGCAAGGGCTTAGTACAGCAATGCCGGAGATATCTACACTGATAAATATAAAAGTGGAAGGAGATACAGTATTTCTTGACTTTTCAAAGGAGATAGAGCAGGGTGGAGGAACTATGCTTATGACTGACCGACTTGCCCAGATTGTTTATACTGCGACCCAGTTTCCTCCTGTGAGTAAAGTGCGCCTGCTTATAAATGGAGAATTTATAAAATATTTCAGTGGAGAAGGAATTACCGATGTAGAAGGCCCAATGGGTAGGGATAATTTTAACTATGCAGTCAAATCAATTATAGGAGGACAGCAAAATGAAGGAAAAGATACATCCGGAATATAAGGAATCAACAATTGTTTGTGTATGTGGAAACATAGTAAAGACCCGTTCTACTAAACCAGAAATAAAAGTGGAGATATGTTCAAAATGTCACCCATATTTCACGGGAAAGCATAAATTAGTGGACAGTGCTGGAAGGGTAGAAAAATTCAGGAAAAAGTATGGGAACAAATAGTGTTGTTAACAATGCTCAGGAAGAAATTGAAAACAGATTAAATGAGATAGTCAAAGAGTATGAATCCCTCCTGTGTACAGTCACATCTGCTGCTCAAACAACTCCTGCATTTAAAGAAGCATCAAAAAAACTGAAAGAGATGGAAGATATTATCCGTCTTAAAAAGGCAAAAGATATAGTAGAAAACAAAATAGTAGAAGCAGAAGAGATTTTAGATTCAGATGAGGAGATAGGGAATCTTGCAAAAGATGAGATAGAAAAACTGGTAGCAGAAAAAAACATTCTTGAAGAAAAAATTAAAGAATTATTGTTTCCTGAAGCACCCGAGAACCTGAAAAATGCGATAGTGGAACTTCGTGCTGGAGTTGGAGGAGAAGAATCAGCCCTTTTTGTAAAGGACCTGTTCAGGATGTACACAAGATTCTGTGAAAAGAAAAAGTATAACATAGAGATATTAAGTACAAGTACCTCTGAAAAAGGGGGCTTCAAAGAGATTATCTTTCTCGTTAAAGGAAGAGGTGCCTACAGGGACTTTAGGTATGAAAGTGGAGTTCATAGAGTCCAGAGGATACCTGAAACCGAGAGTTATGGAAGAATACATACTTCTGCTGCTACAGTGGCGGTCTTCCCAGAGATGGAAGAGGTGGAACTTAAGATAGACCCTGCAGACCTGAAGATAGACACCTTTCGTTCTTCCGGCGCAGGAGGGCAGAGCGTTAATAAGACATCATCTGCTGTAAGGATTACACATATTCCCACAGGTCTTGTGGTAAGCTGTCAGGATGAAAGGTCGCAGATGCAAAACAAGGTCAAGGCACTAAAAATTTTACGGGCGCGACTTCAAAATCAGTACGACTCAGAAAGAAAAAACAAGATAGATAGTGAAAGAAAAAGGTCAGTCCAGGGTGGAGAAAGAAGTGAAAAAATAAGGACCTATAACTTTCCACAAAACCGTCTTACTGACCACAGGATAGGACTGACACTTTACAATCTTGATAGGATTATGGACGGAGATATAGAAGACCTTATAAAGGCATTAAGGAGGCAACTACAATGAAGAAAATATTTGTTTTTATAATAGTTGCAGTTACTGGTATGTCTCTTTTTTCTGCTGATTATATAGACCTTATAAATGAAGGTCTAATATTGCTAAAACAGGGGAAGATAGAAGAGTCCATACAGACATTTGAAAAAGCAAAAAATAGTCAGCCATCTTCTCCCTACCCGTATTATTATCTTGGTGAGGCATACTACTCTGCTGGTAAGAGAAAGGAGGCACTGGATAACTATAAAAAGGCAATTGAGATAGATGGGAATAACCCGGACTTTCATTATTCACTCGCCCACCTATATCTTGCAGAAGGTAATAATGAAGAATGTATTAAGTCATTAGACAGAGTAATAGAGATTGCACCCTCATCAATAACAGGAAAGTCGGCCAAAAAATTAAAAGCATCTGTTTTGGCACAAACGCAG
>JAQVEU010000079.1 GCA_028697565.1 Candidatus Ratteibacteria bacterium | reverse complement strand
GGACAAAGAACTCTTCTTTGTTTACCTATGCCCGTAGAGAAAAAGCCATACATAACAATGCCAAACCCATTACTATTTTCTTTTTCATCTTCGCTCCTTTACCCCTAACGGATATTATATACTTCATAAATAATACCTCATTTTTTTGAATAAGACAATTCCGAAGATGTGTTTTTACGTCTTGACATTATGTCCTGCTTTTGGTTAGACCGGAAGATATATATTTACATTAGTTCCTTTTTGCTCTACGGATGTTATCTCTAATTTCCCTCCATAGTTTTCAACTATATTAGATACAATAAAAAGACCAAGCCCAAACCCATTGTGTTTTGTGGAAAAAAAGGGTTCTGTTATATGCGGAAGGTCTTCTGAAGATATACCCTTACCTGTATCTTCCACAGATAATCTCAAGAAAGAATTTTCTATACCTGCCGATATTTTTATTGTCCCCTTATTCATACTTTCAGCAGAGTTTGATATAAGATTAAAAAGTATCTCAAATATCTGTACCCTTTCTGCTTTTAATGATATATCTTCCGGTATGTCTATCTGGACATCTATATGTTTTTTTGCAAATTCAAGTTCAAAAAATTCAAGGACTTCTTTCACCACATCCATAAGGTTTAGCCGTTCTATCCTGAGGGGAGCAAGAAATGTAAAGGTAGTCAGTTTATTCAAAATATGTTCCATCTTTTTGATTTCTTTAAATATAATATTTGCGTCTCGCCGTATAATATTGAGGTCTTTTTCCTCGGACATCCTTTTTGCAAAACCACCTATAGTTACAAGTGGATTTTTAATCTCATGCAAAAAATATGATGCCATCTTTCCTATGGTTGAAAGCCGTTCCTGTTCTATCATCTCTTCTTGTAGATGTTGCATCGCATTATGTAGTTCTTTTAACTCTTCAAGTTGCTGCTGGACGATATTATAATTGCTTGCATTTTCAAGTGCTATACCTGTCTGAATACTCAATAGTGAAATAAAAAGAATGGTTGATTCATCTATTGGTTTATAATGAAATGCATTGTCAGCCATAATAATGCCTAATACATCTCTGGAAGAGAATAATGGGATTATAATAATTTCACAGGGAACAAATATGGACCTTATCTCTTCAGGAAAGTTTGATGGCTCGCTTATATTGGACAAATGTGTTATTTCTTTTTCTTTTATGGCCCTCTTAAAATAATTATCTTCAGGTAATTTATCAAAATCAATCACTATATTTTTTATAAACTGAGGAAATTGCTGGCTTGCAAATTTTTCTTCAATGTTATTTATAAAATACTCTTCAAGGGGTATCTCATTACTCAAAGATGTCCATATCTTTGCTGCCTCTTCTCCGTTAAATGGACCGATTCCTTTTTTACCATAGAGTATGTTTTTCTCTTTATCGTAGTAAAAGATAGCCGCACGGCTCAGTCCTAATGCACCGTTTGCTGTAAGGGCAGTGAGTGTTATATCAAGAATTCTTTCCTCATTAAATGTCTCTTTTATTGTTTTTAAGATGGTGTGAAGCAGATATAGCTGATAGTTAAGCAACCGACATTTTTCCTCAAATGTTTTTATCATCATTTTATCACCTTTTTATTATTGATAATTATTATAATATTATATCGTTTTCTCATATTTTTATCAACAGACCTGTACGAATCAAGGGTTTTGAACTTAATATCATGTGTTTTACTAACGAGAACTTCATATACGGATACTAAAAAATAGGGTATAATCAATTAGAACTGGGGGGAAAATGGATAAGATAAAAATTATAATGGGAATGTGTATATGCAGTATACTTCTATGTTCTGTATCCTGCAGCCGTAAAAAGAAGGTAGAAGAGGAACTTACTCCTTTGAATGCTGTAGAGAAGTATGGTGGTGTGATGGGAACCGCGATGAAAAAGTCAAAGGCAATGGATGATATCCTTTATCTCAAAGATAGGATAAACACATTTCACATACAGGAAGGAAGGTATCCTTCTTCTCTGAGTGAACTGGTGGAAAAAAAGTATATTGAGAAGCTACCTGAGCCACCGAAAGGTATGAGTTTTATGTATGACCCATCAACAGGTAATGTTAACGTTCAGTAAGAGGTATCTTTATTATGATTGATTATGGTGCAGGTTTTTTCCTCGGCTTGAAGTTCGGTGCTATTCTGATAATTCTTGCAGTGGAGTTTTATTTTTGTGTTTTTAACAGGTATATTGATAAAGAAATAGAGAGCAGTGAGTTATTTGTGCTTGGATTGATAACTGCCCTGTGTATATTATTCTCTTTGCCCTTTTCACATTTTTCTATTGGCTTCTGGGCGGTCTTACCTCTACCTATTGCCTATCTTGTCTTTCGTATTCTTGAAAATCGGGGTATAGAGTTAGAATTCAGGAGTAGAATAGAAAAAAAACTCAAAGTTCTTAAGGAAAATGCTAAAAGAAATCCACACAGGTCTGAGATATTAATAGAAATAGGAGATATATATTTCACACAGAGGAAATATGATGAAGCACTTTCGTATTATTATAGGGCCCGTTCTATAAAAGAAACTCCTGAAATTGCCCATAAGATAAAAATTGCTGAAAGAGAAAGTAAGATACAAAAAGGAGAGATATGGATATGTGGTGAGTGCGGGACAACCAATCCCGGTAATTCAGATGAATGTATAGAGTGTGGAAATAGCAATAATCCCATACTTTCTATAAAACAGGATATTGCAAGACATAAGGAAGAGATAAAGAGATGGATAATTTATGGATTTGGTATCCCGATTGTATGTGTTTTGGTGATAGTTATACTTAAATCAATACTTCCTGGTACTGCATTTACTTTTGTTGCGATATGTATTTCTCTTCTGGTTATATATATTCTATGGAGGACATTCTGGACATCTCTATAAATATCCTTGAAAATTTTAGGTGAATACGGTATCATAAAAATATGAAAATTTCTATCGTCTACTTCTCTCTTTCAGGAAGTACAAAGATGCTTTCACAATATATAGCAGAGTATCTCAGGTCAGAAGGATTTTCTGTTGCAGTAAATCCTTTAAAAACATCTGATACTGGAACCTTTTTGACAAACTGCATAAATGCTTTTAGAAAAAAGAAAGTAAAACTTGAATATGTTCCGGATATTAAAAAGGCAGAGGTAGTATTTTTAGGTTCTCCTGTATGGGCGTTTAACATAACTCCTGCTATACGTACCTTCCTTGAAAGTACAGACCTCACAGGTAAAAAAATATTTCTGTTTATAACATACGGTAGTGGAAAAGGGAAAGAAAGGGCAATGGAACATTTTTGTCAACTTGTAAAGTCAAAAGGTGGAAATATCATAGGGAAAATGGATATTAAGGGCAAACAGGTCCATGAGGACTTTAAAAAATTAAAAGAAATAGTTGTACAGTGTTTAAAAGAATCTCAACTGATAAATAGTTCTGGGCAGTAGTTTTTGGCCATGGGTAGTAGATACTCTAATCTTCTCGCCTAAGAAGTAGCGAGTAGAGAGTAGCAAGTAGCGAGAATGAAAGCAAAGATGAAATCCACCCCAACCCTCCTTTATAAAAGGAGGGAGAAGCAATCCATCCCAACCTTCCTTTAAAAAGGGAAGGAGAAATCCCCCCAATTCCCCCCTTTATTAAAGCGGGGTTAAAAAAGTTCCCCTCTTTAAAAAAGAGGGGTTAGGGGAGATTTAGGTTCTCCCCTTGATAAGGGAAAGTTAAAGGGGATTTGGTGAAAGGGCAGTTCCCTTCAATTCCTCCCCATACGAGGGGGGAGGATATAGGTAGGGGTGGTTAGAGAGGATTTTTAGGTTTAGTGTTTTGGATTTAGAGTTTATTTATAGGTGGGGGTAGAGAGTATAGGAAAAGTTCTCACCCTCCCCTTTATCCCCTCCCCTCATAGGGAGGGGCAACAGGAGAACAAAGGGAGAGGGAAAAGATAGAAAATCCACCCCAACCCTCCTTTATAAAAGGAGGGAGAAGCAATCCATCCTAACATTCCTTTACAAAAGGAAGGAATTAAAAGAGGATTCCCCTCTTTAAAAAAGAGGGGTTAGGGGAGATTTCTCTCTACTTGCTACTCGCTACTTAAATATGAACAGAGTGCAGTTCTTCACTATAAATCTTCCGCACTTTTAGTATTATTCTGTAAAGATTATTGTGTTTACGTAGATATGGTGTATATAATACATCTGCTTTTTTAATATTATGTGGTATATTATCTATGAAACCATTCAATACTGTTTCATAGATAGCATCATCTTTTTTTAACCAGATGCCTCCACTATTGCTACTATTCCTGATAGATACCTTTTCTAAGTGGACATCTTTACAGAGAAAGACAGGTTCAGGATTTCCTTTTCCAAAGGGCTGTAGATATTCAAATGCCTCTTCTATTGTTGAAGGGTTAAGTTCTTTTATATCCAAAGGACAATCATAATAATCCTGCTTTTTTGTATTTTCCCATTTTATCTGATACCAAAGGTCTTTTATCTTTGTTGCATTCTTAACAGGGCACTTGAATCCCATTGCCTCTTTATGTCCTCCAAGGGAAATCATATATCTTCCTAATGGTTTAAGATATTTATGTATATCATAGTTTTCAGGTGCTCTGATGGACCCCTTAACATAGTCGTTGGAGATACTTCCTACCAGAAATGGTCTGCTATATTTTCCTGTTAGCCTTGAAGCAATAAGACCACACATCCCTGATGATATCTTTTTTGAAATGACAAAGCCACTTTCCAACTCATCTTCTTTTATATTATTTATTGTTTTTGTTACTATTTTGTACCGTTCCCTGTCTATCTGCTCTATCTCTTCAACTATTTCTCTAATGTGGCGCTCATTTTTTTCCATTAGCAGCTTCAGAGAGACATCTGGTTTTCCAAACCGCCCGGGAGAGTTAATCAGTGGAGTGATTTTCATTGCAACATCTTTTATATATACGGGCTCTTTAATCTTCTGTTTCTCAATAAGATATGCAAGCCCTTTAAGAGGTGTAAAAGGTATTTTGCGAAGTCCTTCCTTTACCAATAT
>JAQVEU010000078.1 GCA_028697565.1 Candidatus Ratteibacteria bacterium | reverse complement strand
TCTATATCAACTATATGCTACAAAAAAGGAGTTTCCCTCTATCCTTGAGTCAGCGAAGAAACTTCTTTTTATGCCTGACCTGTTTAACTTCTTCCTTACAGAAAACAAGGTGTCTGAATATACAATAGCCACCACATCTCAGATGTATGACTCCAGTGTGAAAAGAGAAGAAGGAGAACTGCCTGGTGAATGGGCTCTGGATATACTTGAAGCACTCGGGATACCCACAAACTTTCTCCCTGAAGTTGTTCCACCAGGAACATTGCTCGGCAACCTTTCTGGACACATAAGGGAAGAGATGGGACTTCCTGCGATTCCAGTTTATACAGTTTGCTGTCATGATACGGCATCAGCAGTGGTATCTGTCCCTGCCAAAGATAATGTGTGGGCGTACCTATCTTCAGGTACCTGGTCACTACTTGGTCTGGAGATAGAGCAGCCCATTATCAATGAAAAAAGTTTAAGATATAACTTTACAAATGAGGGTGGCTACGGTAAAACCATACGATTCTTAAAAAACATCATGGGACTATGGATTTTACAGGAATGTAGAAGGCAGTGGCAGAGAGAGGGTAAGGAATTTTCATATCAGGAACTTACAGATATGGCATCTAATGCCAAGCCATTCCATTCCTTTATAGATGTGAACTATAAAGAGTTCCTTTTCCCTGGCAATATGCCTGAAAAGATTCAGCAGTACTGCAAGGATACAGGACAGGATGTGCCGGAAGATATTGCCCAGATTTCAAGAGTGGTACTTGAGAGTTTAGCGATGGAATACAGATATGTAATGGATAATCTTGAGGATGTTATTGGTACCAGAATAGAAACACTTCATATTGTTGGTGGTGGTTCCCAGAATAAATTGTTGTCACAGTTTGCTGCATCTGCGATAAAAAAGATTGTTATTGCCGGGCCGGTTGAGGCAACGGGTACAGGTAATATACTTACATTGGCAATGGCAAACAAAGATATTTCAGACATTTCTCAGCTAAGAGAGGTTGTAAGAAGGTCATTTCCTCTTTTTGTCTTCCAGCCAAAAGATACAGGACTCTGGGAGGAAAACTACGAGAGGTATAAAGGACTGGTCAGTCGCTGATGGATACCGAAGGAAAAACCAATTATCTAAATGAGTCACTGGAGACCTATATAAATAGGGCATCTTCAAAAACACCTGTGCCTGGTGGAGGGAGTATTGTTGCCTGTGTGGCGGCCTTAAGTTCTGCACTTATTAGTATGGTGTTAAACTATACATTAGGAAAAGAGAAATACGTTGCCTATGAAAAGGAATTAAAGCAAATATTTGATGAGAATGATGAGGTTATTAAAAAACTTTCCGGCTATATTGAAAGAGATAGCATAATTTATCAGGAAATACGAAGGTATACATCTTCAAAGGACTATATAACTGCTGAAAAATATCTGAAAGAGTCAGCAGAACTTCATCTTGATATATGCAGGACCTCACTTAAAATTATTGAGTTTGCGACGTCCCTTGTAGAAAAGGGGAACAGAGCACTTATCTCTGATACAGGCATTGCAGCATCACTTGCGGTTTCTGTATTTATAGGTGCGAAAATAAATGTTTTGGTAAATCTGAAATTTATTAAGGAAGATGTGGATTTTGTCAAAAGTATAGTAGATGAGATAAGAACTATGGAGAAAGAGGTTATCAGGAAAGGGAATGAAGTATGTAGCAGGGTGATAAAACAACTGGAGGGAAACAATGGGTAATCTTATTGATGGGAAGGCAATTGCTGAAAAGATAAGAGAAGAAGTAAATAAAGAGATTGAGGAGCTTAAAGCAGAAGGGATAACACCGAAACTTGTTGCTGTTCAGGTGGGAGAAGACCCTGCAAGTGCTGTCTATACAAACCAGCAGAAGAAAAACTGTGAGAAGGCAGGAATAGTGTATGAACTAAAAAATATATCTTCGGATATAACCGAAGGGCATCTTATGGCAGAGATAGAAAAACTTAATAATGATAAAAGTATCACAGGGATTATTCTTCAGTTGCCTCTTCCTCAGGGTATAGATGTAAAAAAGATTCAGGCAACTATCCTGCCAGAGAAGGATGTTGAGGGTGTTAACCCTGCAAATATGGGATGGATTGTATATGGGATGCCTCACCTTGCACCCTGTACAGCACTTGCTGTAAAGGAGATTATTGACTCCACAGAGGTCAACCTTTATGGAAAGGATGTGGTGATGGTAGGACACAGTGATATTGTTGGCAAGCCGGTTGCTCTTTTGCTTGTATCTCAGTTTGCAACAGTTTCAATATGCCATATAGGAACAAGTGAGGCAGGGATGTTGGAGGACTATGTCCGTCGTGCGGATATACTTATTGTCGCTGTGGGGAAGGCAAATCTTATACCTGGCAGTTGGATAAAGGAAGGGGCAATAGTTGTGGATGTTGGTATAAATAGGGTAGGGGATAAAATTGTGGGTGATGTGGAGTTTGAAACAGCAAAAGAAAGGGCATCTCTTATAACACCGGTGCCCGGTGGAGTGGGACCTGTCACTACTGCAATACTTTTAAGAAATGTGGTAAGGGCTGCGAAATGGGCGAAAAAACAGTAATTGACTATACGAAATATAGAATAAAACCAGAAAAAGAGGTGAGAGAGGTTCTTACTGGTACCAGCAGTATCTATATCCTGTGGTGTAAAAAGTGTTTTTCTGCCTTTGAACAAGAAGCAGAAAAAGAGTGTCCAGAGGAGGTTCTCAAAATCGTTCGGGATATGAATATAGAGGTTATTGGTTGTACTGGAATTGATTTCCTCTGCAACAACTATCTTACCGAAAAAATTCTGAAGAAGTTTACAGGCAACTCTCCTGTGGCTGTTATCTCCTGCGGTATAGGTATCCAGTTTGTAGGTAATTTTTTCAGTGGCAGATGCAGAACCATTGCCCTTGCGGATTCTATACCTTCCAGTGGAAATGCTACATCTATTACAGGTTATCATGGCATTGCCCTTGGAGAAGAAAAGTGTGCTGCCTGCGGGCAGTGTGAGCTTGAAAAAACAGGTGGTATCTGTCCTGTGGTGGGCTGTGCCAAGTCCCTTCTAAATGGTCCCTGTGGTGGTGCAAATAAAGATGGGAGGTGTGAGGTAAATAAAGAACTCCCCTGTGCCTGGATTGAGATATATAAACGGCTGGATAGTCAGAAGAGGCACATAGGAAAAACTCTTGATATAAGAGACCATAATGTTTTTCCTGTTGGGGAAAAGGGAAGGTATATTAAAGAAAATCAGGGAAGGCGGTCAGAGGGTTTTTACGGTGGTGTCTATCCTCTTGAAAGAAAGGAACTAACAGAGGCAGTACCACTGAAGGACTTTAATATGCCTGAGGTTGTGTATATATTCCTTTCCCAGCATACAGGTATACCAGCGAAGGCAGTCGTAGAGCCAGGAGATAGGGTAAGAAAAGGACAAAAAATAGGTGAGGCAGAAGGGTTTGTCTCTGCAACAGTTCATTCTCCTGTAAGTGGTAAGGTGATAACAATAGAGGATAAAATCCATCCTGTTTCTCAGATACCACAACCAGCAATAATTATTGAGAACGATGGAGCAGAAACACTGGATAGTTCAGTAGAACCTTTAATTGACTGGCAGGAACTGCCGAAAGAAAAACTGCTGAATATATTAAAGGAAAAGGGGATTGTGGGGCTTGGTGGTGCGATGTTTCCTTCATCTATCAAGTTATGTCCACCAAAGGTAGTGGATACACTTATTGTAAATGGGTGTGAGTGTGAACCGTATCTTAATGCAGACAACCGTCTGATGATTGAATTGCCAGATAGTATCTTAAAAGGAATAGAGATAGTTAGAAGAATACTCGGGGTCTCTGATGTTGTCTTTGCGATAGAGGATAACAAAAGTGAAGCATTGGAATCAGTAAATACTGCTGTAAAAGAATACTCAGGGATAAAAGTAGAAACACTAAAAACAAAGTATCCACAGGGTGCAGAGCGGATGCTTATCAAAAGAACCACAGGTAGGGAAGTGCCTGAAGGTGGACTACCATTTGATGTTGGTGTTGTGGTTTTTAATGTGGGGACACTCTATGCTATCTCCCGTGCGATACATAAAGGTATGCCTCTGATTGAAAGGGTGATTACAGTAGGTGTAGAAACTGCTACATTCCCAGGAAATTATATTGTAAAGATTGGGACAAAATTTGCGGATATTATGAAGGTATGCTTCGGAACGGAAGAACTCCCGGATAGGCATAATCTGACGATGGGCGGTCCTATGATGGGTATTGTCCAGAAGGATATTAACTCTGCTGTAATAAAAGGGACAACAGGGATTTTATTGCTTAAAAACCCCCCTATATGTCTATCAGAAGAGAATATCTGTATCAGATGTGGAAGGTGCGTGGATGTATGTCCGATGGAACTTCTACCATACTACTATGCCTACTATGGGGAAAAAGGACAATGGGATGAGATGGCAAACTATAAGGTAAAGAGTTGTATTGAGTGTGGTTGTTGTCAGTATATATGTTCTTCAAAGATAGATATTGTCTCTCTGGTAAAAAAGGCAAAGAAAAATGCTAATAACAAGACCTAAAGAAAAAGAGAAGATTGCAGGTGTGCTGAGCGGTGGGAATGTATTTATATTTAGTTGCTTTGGCTGTAAAGAGGTCTATTTCCCTGAGGAAGAGGTTAACACCCTCTTAATAGAATATAGGTGTCTGGATAGGGTTGCACGGGTTGACTATCTTTGTAGGGAAGAATTTACCGGGGAATATGTTAAAAGTTATGGAAAGAGATTAAAAGATACAAAAAGGGTTGTTGTATTTTCCTGTGGTGTTGGTGTTCAGGTGGTAGCGAAAATTTTACCTCACATACCTGTAATTCCTGGCTGTGATACATACTATATAAATGGATTCCAGGGGCTTACAACACAGGATGTGGACTGCCAGCAGTGTGGACAGTGCTGGTTGAATCTCACTGGTGGTATATGCCCCATTACCTCCTGTTCAAAAGGACTTCTGAATGGTCCCTGTGGTGGTGCAAATAAAG
>JAQVEU010000077.1 GCA_028697565.1 Candidatus Ratteibacteria bacterium | reverse complement strand
TATTATATGGTAGATTTTCTTGAAGCGGGGGCAGGAAATATTCATCGTTTCCCTTATAAAAAACATTTCAATAAAAATCTTGTAGCAGGGCCAGAGGTATATACAAATGCTCTCAAAACATTAAAAAAAGCTGCTGGGAAAGACACATATTTATTAAGTTCCACAGGTCCCCAGGTTCATAATGCGGGAATACTTGATGGGGTTCGTGTTGGTAATGATTTTGGAGAAGGAAGGCATATTAATAAAGAAGCATTTTTTTATCCTGCTTCCTATGTAATTAACAAATGTGATTTCTGGACAGGTCCTAAAGAAGCATTACTTTCACAGGCAGCCCATTATTATACACATCGCAAACTTTACATTACCGATTCTTCAAATCTTCTTACAGTAGATAAACCTATACCACTTACTCATGCACAAATACATGCTACTATTCACGCATTCAGTGGTGGACCAACAATATTAGGTGATGATATTCGTAATATTAGTGAAGAAAGATTAAACCTTATTAAAAAAACACTACCAAGAAGTAAAGAAATTGGTTTTCCTATAGACCTTTTTACATCTGTTTCACCTGATTATCCAAAATTATTTTTACGTTCTATTGTTAAACCATGGGGTGAATATAAAGTTCTTGCAATATACAATTTTGAATCAGTCCCTAAAAATATAAAAGTGCCTTTTGAAACTCTTGGAATGGAAAAAGGACAAAATTATTTAGTGTGGGATTTCTGGAATGAAAAGTTTGAAGGGAAGAGAATAGACAATATTGATATAAATGTCCGACAAGAAAGTGTTACAGTTCTGAGATTTGTAAAAGATAAAGAACAACCAGCAATACTTGGAACAGATATGCATATTATGATGGGGGAAATGGAAATTAAGAATTTTGAATATAATTCTAAAAAAATGGAATGCTGTCTTACAGTTGAAAGACCCAAAGGGGAAAGTGGAACATTATTTCTTTATGCTCCTGAAAACATTTATGTTAAAGAGACGGATGGTCTGCATATATCAAAAGATGGAAACTATAATACCCTTGTTATAGCAATCCCATTGAAATTCAAAAAGAAGGTAGTTGAAAAAATCATAAAGTTTGGACAAATTGAAAAAAATTGAAATTGTTGAAAAACTTATTGAAAATTTTTCAAAATTACCTGGTATAGGACTTAAAAGTGCAGAAAGAATTGTGAATTTTTTAATTACAGGTGATAATGAATTCATTAATAATTTTGTAGAAAACCTTGCCAACCTGAAAAAGAAAATAAAAATATGTCAGAATTGTTTTAACCTCTAACTCTGCAAGAATTAAGTAATATATCATCTCTACTGTCCAATAAAAATTTCATCCCTCGAACAAACTCATTTCATAGCAAGGGTCTCGTACCCTTCCAACTTTTTTGAGACTCAGATTCAGCAGGTCAATAACATCACCTCTTGTAAACAGACATTTTTTGATAACCCTTGTTAGATACAATAGAGAATACTTATTCCTGCTGTCCAAAGATAAGGGTAAAAAAAGGATTTTTCGCTACTTTTACCAGTCCTAAGTGATACCACGTGTTCTGATGCATCTTCAGTCCTGTCTCTATATCCTGTAAACTCTTCTTTCCAATGACTGGGCATATAAGTTTACCAATAACTGATTCCACGCTGTGAAATGCTTGGTATATCTGTTCGCTTGCTCCTTTACAACCTCTTGCTCAAACTGGTACCTCAGCAACATATTTAATATTTGATTGAAAATTATGCTATTATATTCCATACCAACATCCTTGTGAGGGTTAACTGCTTCTTAAACAATATACCCTGCAGGGGGTCGGCTCTCAAAATCATAAATTGTCAAAAAGTTTTATTGGACAGTAGTGAATTCCTACACATATGAGAGGAGAGGGATGAGGAAGAGGAATTACTTTTTGAAGCTAATATACATTACCAATTAACGAAAGGGCACTCTATGAAAAAGGAGAAAGAAAATGTTTTAAACAGGATAGTTCTCATCACAGGAGTGTTTTTTCTTCTGCTTGTACTCAACCTGTGGAACTCAGGAAATCTTGGAGTTATACCACAACTGTTTAAAAATCCGAGAATTCAGGTTTTCACTATAGTTGTCACAGCAATACTACTGGAAGCAATCCCATTCATACTTATCGGGACACTGTTATCAGGTCTGATAGAGGTCTTTGTCTCTGAAGAAAAAATTAAAAAGGTCTTTCCTCCCAACAGATTTCTGTCTGCTGTCATTGGCTCTTTTCTTGGGGTCATTTTCCCTGTATGTTCCTGCGGTAATGTGATTGTAGCAAAGAGATTACTAAAAAAAGGGGTTGACACTTCTGGCGGGCTGGCTTATATGCTTGCCTCACCTATTATAAACCCTATAACAATTTTCTCAACACTTGTCGCCTTTTCTTATTCATTGCATATTGTTATGGGAAGGATACTACTTACATTTATCTCAGCAGTTGCTATTTCCCTTATGCTCTCTAAAAACAAGGATATACTGAAAGAAGATACAGCAGAGTACTGTACCCATAATCACAACCTGTCTAAAACAGAAAGAATCTTCCACCATGCAGAAAATGATTTTTTGCTGATGGGACGATATCTTGTGCTTGGAGCAATTGCTGCTGGGATATTTCAGACATTTATATCACGGGAGGTATTTATCGCACTATCAGGAAATAAAGTCCTTTCTGTGTTTATGATGCAGATACTTGGAATACTTTTGTCTCTTTGCTCCTTCGCAGATGCGTTTGTTGCAAGTTCTTTTGTCAATATGCCTTCCTTCTCCAAGATTGCATTTATGGTTACAGGACCTATGATGAATATAACTGTTTCCATACTTTATTCAGGAACATTTAAAAAGAGATTTGTTTTAAAACTTCTGATCTCTGTATTTTTCACTGTTCTTATATTAGGAGTTGCCGGAACTTTTATAGGGAGGATGTAATGGAAGTTTTTAAAAAGAGGGATTTCTATCAGGCACTGACGATATTTATATGGATTTTGTTCCTTTTCATAACATTGGCAACAGGAAAACTACAGGCATATATAAACAAAAGGTTCTTCCCTTTTACCATCCTCGGACTGCTTATACTTCTAATGCTCTTTGTAATAAAACTCAAAAGGTTTAAAAAAGAAGAAAAGGAAAATATCACCATTCAGTCATCTCTGTCATTTATAGTCCTTTTGTTTCCTATTCTACTTGTAGTGGTTGTGAGACCAGGGTCTCTTCCGGGACTTGCAGCAGGTAAAAGAGGAATAAGTCAGGAGTTTGCAGGTGAAAATGTAATGGAAATTTTGAAAGCGCAAATAGAGATGGAGGGGCAGTATAAAAAACTGAATATCAAACAGATTCTTACACTTGTAAAAAATAAGCCGGAAGAGATTGATGGAAAACCCGTTGCTGTTGAGGGATTTGTCTTTAAACAAAATGTCTCTGAGAAATTTATATTAGTAAGGTTTCTGATTACCTGCTGTGCTGCTGATGCTACACCGCTTGGTATTGAGGTCTTATATAGCAATACCGGAGAGTTAAAACAGGATATATGGGTAAAAGTATATGGGCAATGCAGAATAGAAGAAGGGAAACCTGTTATTATAGCTGAAGAGATAAAGGAAACACAACAACCAACTGATGTTTATCTTTACTGAAGGAGGGGACAGAATGGAAAGGAAAAATATACATATATGGGAGGAGTTGAAACATCATTTGCCGTTTTCAATTCTCAGTGTGAGTATCGGACTTATACTTGTGGGGTTCTTTACTGTTATCACAGAAATGCTGCGAATATCTGATATGTCACCTTATTCTGAGGAACTCTTTCATATCTTCCACCCTATACATCTTCTTTTTTCAGCCATAGCAACAACCGCTATGTTCTGGCAACATGAAAGAAAGGGCTTTAAGGCAGTTATTATTGGATTTTTTGGCTCTGTGGGAATATGTGGGATAAGTGATATTATCATCCCTTATATATCTGGCTTTCTCCTTGGCGCTCATATGCAGTTGCATATTTGTATTGTGGAGCATCCGCAGATTATACTACCCTTTATTTTCTTTGGAATTATTATGGGTTTTCTTGCACCTGGAACACTGGAAAAACAGGAAGGGGTTATCTTTTCCCATTCCCTGCATGTTCTGATAAGTGCAGTTGCTTCTGTCCTGTACCTTGTCTCATTCGGAGTTACGGACTGGACACATAAAATAGGGATTGTCTTGGTCTATATGGTTCTGGCAGTGGTAATACCCTGCTGTACCAGTGATATTATTTTCCCATTGCTGTTTGTATCAGAAAAAGAATAATACGAAAGCAATTGATGATACCAGGTATTAGATGAAGATAAAACAGAAGGAGTGATTATGAAAAAGTCCATTATGTATATTTTAACTACAGCGGTTATACTTGTGTGCCTGCCGTTATGGTGCCACAGCGAAAACAGGAAAGAACCTATCATTATTGACCATAGGCATACCAATATAAACAAGATACCTGTGGAGTGGATAGAAAAGGCAAAAAAGACACTTCACATCGCCTATGGACACACCTCTCACGGCAGTCAGATAACCACAGGAATGACAGGACTGGTATCTTTTAAAGGTAATCTGTATGCATGGAATTATGGAGGGGCAAATGGTGCACTGGATATACGGGATGGCAATTTAGGGAAGGCGCAGGACCTTGGCAATCCCAATAGAACCGAATGGGCACAGACCACAAGGGTATATCTGAATACCCATCCGGAGATAAATGTCGTTATGTGGTCATGGTGTGGACAGGTAAGCTCCGCCACAGAAAATGATATAAACACCTATCTTGACCTGATGACTAAATTGGAAAGGGACTATCCTAATGTGAAGTTTGTTTATATGACAGGACATACTGACGGCACAGGACTTTCTGGTAACCTTCATATAAGAAATGAACAAATCAGGTATTATTGTATTGCAAACAACAAAGTTCTTTATGACTTTGAAGATATTGAGAGTTATAATCCTGATGGCAAATACTTCGGTGATAAAAATGTCCGAG
>JAQVEU010000076.1 GCA_028697565.1 Candidatus Ratteibacteria bacterium | reverse complement strand
TTTCTTTATCCTCTCTTTATGTACTACCCCGAACCTTTGCTCTTCATCAATGATAAGAAGCCCTAATTTTTTAAATCTGACATCTTCCTGTAATAATCTGTGTGTGCCTATTACTATGTCAACCCTTCCACTTTGCAATCCTTCTAATGTACTCTTCTGTTCTGCAGACGTAAGTATTCTTGAAAGCATCTCTATTCTGACAGGAAAGTCCGCAAACCTTTCCCTGAATGTTAAAAAGTGTTGGAGTGCAAGAACTGTCGTTGGAACAAGAACAGCAACCTGTTTGCCACTTAACACTGCCTTGCAGGATGCCCTCAGTGCTACCTCTGTCTTTCCATAACCGGAATCACCGCAAACAATTCTATCCATAATGGTATCCGACATCATATCTTTTTTAACCTCATCTATCACCTTTTGCTGGTCTTCTGTCTCAGGATAGATAAAACTATTGTCAAAGACCCTCTGAAATTCCTCATCTGGCAGAAATTGAAAACCGCGTTCTTTTTTCCTCATTGTATAAAGATGATAAAGGTCTGCTGCAAGGTCTCTCACTGATTCCCTCACCTTCTCCCTTATCTTTATCCAGTTCTTACCACCGAGTGTTGATAGTTTAGGGGTACCTGTGCCTATATACTTGTGAATAAGTGATATCTGCCCAATCGGAACATATAACTTGTCCCCCCTGTCATATTCAATCATAGCAAACTCTTCTGTCTTCTCACCTGTATTCAGGACCTGCATCCCCCTGAAGATACCAATACCTTCATTATAATGGACGACATAATCACCTTCCTTTACTTCGGAATAACTCCTTATAGGAACTGCCTCCGCATAGTACCTGCCAGGATGTCGGCGCACCCTATATCTTCCGAAGAGTTCATCATTACCAAGAACTGTTATACCTGCCAGGCTAAATGAGAATCCAGATGATATGGCACCCTGAAGAAATTTTATATTAGATGTGTCTATACCCCTTTCCTTTAATATCTCTTTAAGCCGTAGTTCCTGAGAAACATTATCTGAAAAGATATATATATTCTCATTGCTATACGGGGACCATCTAAAGTTCTCACCTAAACAGAACCTTTCAGAAACAGGAAAAACCTGAAAACAGAAAATTACTTCTTTTGTCTCTGAAGGATATCCTTCCTCCTTCAAAACGATTGCCTTCTCTGATATAGATTTAAAGTCCTCATCACGGTAGTATCCTTTACTTTTCATCTCTTCCCATAACTTGGAATGCAAAAATCTTTCCGGTTCCATAAGAAATATCACTGCATCCTCTATCTGTGTTATGAATTCAGTTGACTCATCTCCTACAAATCTTTCATTAAGAGGAAGGATGGTAAGTCCACCTATTTTTTCAAAGGATACCTGAGTAGATGAGGCAAACCTTCTGACTGACTGGACATAATTACCTGCAAACTCAATCCTTAAAGGGAATTGTGTGTTCAGAAGGAAAACATCCACAAGAGAGCCCCTCCTGACAAACTCCCCGGGTTCTTCTACAAACTCTGTCTCACTATATCCATAGTCCAAAAGGCGTGAGAGCACAAAGTCCCTTCTGATGGCATCCCCTGTGTTGATATGGATACAACTTTTTCTAAACTCTTTCAGTGAAGGAATCTTCTTCATTATAGAGGCAGGCTGAGAGACAAGTAGAAATGGCTGTTTAGTTAAAGAAACCTCCGTAAATACACTTACCCTCTCAAACATAACAGGGGAGATACCATCCTCATCTTTAAGGAAAAACTCAGGCGAAGGGAGAAACTTTACATCTTTATTGTTGTTGATAAATGTTCTGATGTCTTGAAAGAATATCTCGGCTGATAGTTCATCAGGAAGGACAACGACAAAATTCTTCCTGACCTTTTGAAAAAGGTGTGCAATGAAAGAGGCATAGAAGGATGTCTTTCCTCCACCGATTAACACATACCTCCTTCCTGTTCTCGTTAGTTCCTCTATACGAGAGATATCATCTCCTTTAAACATCTGTGTAAGAATGTTTTCCATAGTACTACTATTTTTCTTCTTTGTTTTCCTCAAGAGAAGATAATACCTTTTTTACTTCTGCCTCTGTAGCTCTTAGTTTTTCTTTGCAGTAGTTTATAAGAAACGATGCCCTCTTTACCTTTTCAAGGAGGTTATCCACATCTACATCTTCATTTTCTATTTCATTCACTATTGCCTCAAGTTCAGAAACCGCCTTTTTATAGGTAAGTTTATTCTCTGCCATTTTCTCCTCCCTGTACTTTGCTTTTTATTTTTCCTTTGTATAAGTACGTCTCTATCATATCTCCTGCCTCAACACTACCTGCCTCCTTTATTGCCTTTCCGTTTTTAAATGTAATGCTATATCCCCTCTTCAATACATTCACAGGGCTCATAAGAGACAATCTGTCTTCCTGCCTCTCAAGAAAATTTGCCTTCCCTTTTACATATATCCGTAGTGCAGAAGATATATTATCGGGCACCTGTTTCAGGAAAAAATCCCTTGCAGTAATACACTTTGCTACATTGGTTCTGAAGTTAGATATGGTGGCCTTAAAGTATTGCCCTGCCTTATGTATAAAAAATTCTGTAAGGATATTCAGATGTTTTTGTAGATTACCTACAAGTGTCTTCTGTTCAACAATAGTACTCTTGGTAATCTCTATAATGCGGCTACTTATATTTTCTATATAGTCCTCAAAGTTTTTTACCCTGCCTATAATAAACTCCCCTGTGGCAGTAGGGGTAATCATTTTTTTATAGGAAACAATATCTACAACGGTTTCATCGCGGGTATGGCCTATACCTGAAAGCACAGGCAAAGGAAAACAGGCAATCGCCTTTCCTATATTATAATTATCAAAACAGTGAAGGTCTATATTATCCCCACCACCCCTGATAATCACCAGAATATCATACTCTTTTATTTTTGTGCGACACATCTCCAGAGCGTGCAGGATAGACCCCTCTGCCTGACCACCCTGCATAAATGCAGGAAATAGTGAAACAGAAAATCTATAGCCATACAGGTTGTTTTGAAGAGTATTGATAAAGTCCTCATAGCCAGCAGATGACTCTGAAGATATAACTGCGATCCTTTGTGGCACAAGGGGAAAAGGGAGTTGTTTGTTTTTCGTAAGAAGTCCTTCCTTTTCAAGTTGTGCAAGGACCTTCTTGCGGGTGAGTGCAAACTCTCCCAATGTGTAAGAGGGGTCTATATCCACAATGTTCAGCCGTAGCCCGTACACCTCATGAAAACGGACTTCAACAACAAGTAAGACCTTCATCCCTTCCCTAATGTCTTCTCCTACTATATCCCTGAACTTTTTCAGTATATCAGGTAGTTTACTTTTCCATATGACCCCACTAACTTTTGCAACAACCACATCCTCTTCTTTTTCTACAAGGTCAGGGAAGCAATGGCCTGACTGGTAGTGGATGTTAAACCGGGCTATCTCTGCTACAACGCGGTACTGGAATGGACAGTTAAGCTCAAGAATCTGTCTGATCTGTCCCAAAAACTCCCGTAGTGTTAGTATCTCCATGTGTAAATATCACTGAGCTCCGTTCATATTAAACTCAAAAGTAAGGATATTTATTCTCGCTACTTGCTACTCTCTACTCGCTACTTTTAGGCAACATAGTTGCCTGAGTATTTACATCTAATTATTATACCGTATTATCCTACAATAAAGAATAAAAAATTGACAAAAGTAGTGGATGAATTATAATTCTCTTATAAAATCCAATTACAAGGAGGATACAATAAAAGGGATTGAAAAGGTCTCAGGAGGATGGCAGATAAAAGGTGGAAAACTGCTGTTGGATATTGAAAAGGGCACAGGTGATGTAAGGTGTATCACAATCATAGGAGATAAAAAACTTGTATGGACACCGGCTAAAGGTGGTGTCTCTGTCTGTGATGACCTTACAGGCAAAAGATATACGGACAAGGATATCAAAACTGTCCGGTTTGCTGTGAAAGGGGACACTCTTACCATACAGAGAATTTTTAAAGATGCACCCTTCATACTCACGGAAGAATACACTGTTGAAGAGGAAGAGATAAGATGGAGCGCATCTCTAATGATGGAGAAAGGAAGTTTCCGCTCCTGTTCTATTGTCTATTCTATCCCATGGCCACAACCTGCATATAGTAATGCACTCTGGGCAGCAAAAAATAGTATGCCATCGGAGCTGGGACGTTTTGGTGGGTTTGCATTTGAATATGGAGAGATTACCAGTGGAATTCTTATACCTGCCCTCTGCGTATGGCATAAGAAAGAAAAAGAAGGACTGCTTCTTGCTATGCCTTTTGACTTTAAGACACCAAGATTCCGTTTTGTGAGTGGATACCGTGAGCCATCCCTTGATGTAAGATATGACTGGCTTGCACTCAGTGAAAGACAACCTGTTCAGACATCCCTTATCCTGCGTGCTGCCTTCGGCGGATGGAGACCTTCCCTCGGTTATATTTATGAAAGATTCAAGGAATACTTTACACCACGTTCCAGCAGTATCCATAACCTGTGGGGTGGTCATGTATGTGGCAGTTATCACCTATCTCAAAAAGAGGCAGAGATAATGGCAGAGTTAGGGCTTAGGTGGTATGAGATACATGGACACTTTCCTTTATATGGCAACTATCATCCAGAAGGCAAGAAGGCATGGAAAACAGGCCATCCTAAAAGAGGTTCAAAAACCTGTCCTGATATTACAGTGGACATTATTAAACGTACAATCAAAAATCTCCACAGTGTAGGTGCCTCCGCACTTCCATATATACAGGTCTCAGGAGATGGGGATGATAAACTACCCAGGGCAATAATTAAAAAGTCATTGATTAGAGACATCTATGGTAATAAGGTCTCTGCATGGCCAGGGACACATCTCTTAAATTCTGACCCTTCCCTGCCTTTTGGTAAGGACATAGTAAGACAGATAAAGGGAATGGTTGCAAGATACCCTGAAATGGATGGCGTATTTCTTGACCAGGCATGCTATAACTTTCTTGATACTGCCCACAGTGATGGGATTACAGCATTTAATAACCGGCCTGCATATATGACTGGATTTAATTACTTCCCTCATCTTGAACTCCTT
>JAQVEU010000075.1 GCA_028697565.1 Candidatus Ratteibacteria bacterium | reverse complement strand
AATAAACTCTAAATCCAAAACACTAAACCTAAAAGTAAGGATATTTATTCTCGCTACTTGCTACTCTCTACTCGCTACTCTTATATTAAACTCTAAATCCAAAACACTAAACCTAAAAATCCCCTCTCACCACCCCCACCTATATCCTCCCCCCTCATATGGGGAGGAATTAAATCCCCTCTACCCCTTCCTTTGTAAAGGAAGGTTGGGGTGGATTTCTAAATCTCCCCTCACCTTTCAATCAAAGGCCTGGTTCTCACAGAGAACCAGGTCCTTCTATCTTTTCTGTTATAGATAAACACACTTTAATTTTTGTAGGTTCAAAGGTACAATATAACTTCATAATACAAGGGGGAGGGTGTTTATATGCATAGAATACTTATAACTACTGTGATGCTTATATGCAGTAATATCTTTATGACATTTGCCTGGTATGCACATCTGAAAAATCTGGGTTCTAAACCGTGGATAGTGGCGACCTTTGCAAGTTGGGGTATTGCTTTTTTCGAATACCTACTTCAGGTACCTGCCAATCGTATTGGCTATGCCGTTATGAATCTTGGACAGTTGAAAATCCTGCAGGAAGTAATAACATTGTCTGTATTTATCCCCTTCTCTATTTTTTATATGAAAGAAGGTATAAAACAGGAATATTATTTTGCCTCTTTATTCATGCTTGCAGCGGTAGTATGTGTATTTAAAGGAGCAATTGTAAAATAAAAAGGGCTGTCAATGAAAAAGGTTTATATCAAAACATATGGCTGTCAGATGAACTTTTATGACTCCGAAAAGATAAAGGCGCTCCTTATCAAGAATGGTTATAAAATTGTTGAAAGTCCTGAAGAATCCGATATTATTGCTGTTAATACCTGTTGTGTAAGAAAACATGCAGAGGACAGGGCACTTTCATTCCTCTCTTCATATAAACACCTAAAAAAACAAGGGAAGGTATTCTGTCTATTAGGATGTATCGCCAGTTTATATAAGGAAGATATCTATAAAAAACATAACTTTATTGATATTGTCTGCAGTCCTGACAACTATAATCAACTGCATAAGATACTACAAATTCCCGGAAAGGAAAAAATATGCCATACAGAAGAAAACAAAAATCCATTTATTTCTGAAGGCATTATTTCAGATAGCCATATCTCATCTTTTGTATCTATAACAAAGGGCTGTGAGAACTTCTGCTCCTATTGTGTGGTGCCTTTTACCCGCGGGAAACTGATAAGTAAACAACCTGAAGTAATACACAGAGAGATTGAACATCTCGTTGAAACAGGGGTAAGAGAGGTAGTTCTGCTCGGACAGAATGTAAATGAATATGGGAAAGATATAGGTGAGACATTTACTGAACTGCTTAAAAAAATACATAATATCAAGGGACTGGTACGTATAGGATTCCTTACATCACATCCAAAGGATATTCAGGACTCCCTCATCATTTTATTTAAAGACCTCCCTAAATTATACAGACATCTGCATCTGCCTCTGCAGTCCGGCTCTGACAGAATTTTAGGACAGATGAATAGAAGATATACCATTTCGCAATATGTTGAGATTATAGATAAGGTACGGAAGGTTGCCCCTGACATCGCCATTACCTCTGATATTATAGTCGGTTTCCCATCTGAAACAGAGGATGATTTTCAAAAGACCCTGCAAACAATAAAAGACATTAAATTTGATGACCTCTTTGTCTTTAAGTATTCCCCCAGACCACTTACATCTGCCTCCTGGATAGAAGATGATGTCCCAGAAGGAGAAAAAGAAAGAAGACACAGGACTATTCTTGAGGCACAGGAAGAGATATCAATAAAAAGAAATCAGGGACTTATAGGAACAACTGACAATGTTTTTGTTCTGAAACCAGCGGATAAGAAAAGTGGGTATATGCTTGGCAAGAGTTCTACAAACAAACCAGTTATGTTTAGGTCCAGTCATTCAACACCAGGTACGTTTGAACAGGTTACTTTTTCGTCTGCTGACCGTCGGTATCTCTATGGATGCTCTGTTTCTGGGCATAAAGAAGTATAAAGATTGTAATAACCCCAAGTATTATGCTTACAACAATTCTATCAATCCGTAATGGTTTAGGTACTGTATACCCACTTTCAAGCACTTCAAGTTTTTCAGCATGTATATCGCGTTCTCCATAATGGACAGGACAGTGCAGATGATAGGTGCCTCTAACTTTAATAGTATCCCCTATAATTCCATATCTACCCAAACACCCTATCTTATCTTTTTGTAAGGCATCAATAACAATACCCATAAATGCATCTCCGTCTTTTATGTTCACCCAGAAGTGTTCACCATCCCTCATAATATCTCCTATGACCTCACCCTGAACAACAACCTCTTTTCCATCATAGAGAGATACCTGTTCAAAAAGGTTTTTTATAGGAATAACCTCCTCTGAATTTTTAATATCCTTTGAATAAGATATGCCTGCAACTAACAAAGTTATAATTAATAATATAAATGTCTTTTTCATATTCTCCTTATTCAGAACTCCTTAATGACAACAAAAACCTTATCAATACAAATGCAGAGATAAACTCCAGACGACCTAACCACATCTGAATAATATAGGTTATCTTCAGACCTGCTGGCATAAAAGGAGAGGTAATTCCCATAGAAAGCCCTACATTGGCAGAGGCAGATACGGACTCAAAAAGTGATGGCAGAAATTGATATCCGTAAAATACACCAATAAGCCCACCTACCAGATAGAGTGTAATATATAAGATGGTAATGATGGCAGACATCTTTACATGGTTATCTTCTATCGTCATATCCCTGATATGATGGAATTTTTCAACCACAATAGTGGATTCAGGAGATGTAAGAATCTTTAGTTCTTTTTTTATGCCTTTTAAGATAATTCCTATCCTGAGTATCTTTATACCACCTGCTGTTGATGTGGAACTCCCACCCAGCCCCATTGCTATGATAAGCCCAAGTATGGCAAGTGGAGACCAGTAAGAAAAGTTTTGAACGGATATGTTGGAATATCCAACACCTGTATGTGAAGAGACAAGTTGATAAAAGCCCTCACGGAAAAAGGATATAAAATTAGGAAACTGAAAGTGCACAACAAGTCCTGTACATACAATAAAAAATGTCGCAAGGATGCTTGCCACATACAACTTCAACTCATAGTTTCTTAAAAGTTCTCGTGGCTTACCTGTCCATACAGCATAGTGGACCCCAAAGTTAACGGCTCCTAATAAACAAAACATTGCTGTAACAAGTTCAATAATAGGGCTGTGATAATAAAGGACATTCTGGCTCTGGACAGCAAAGCCAGCAGTATCCCATCCAGCCATAAAAAGACATACTGAATGAAAAAGTGCCCTTCCAGGTGAGATGTTCCGCCAGAGATTTATTCCAGTAAGAATAACTGTGAATATAACAAGATATGTTAAACTCACCAGCCATATAAATCTTGCGGTCTGGATAACATTGGGCATTATCTTTTCTTCTCTCGCCTCTCCCACATAGACCTTAAAAACACTTCCTCCCCTTACAAAAAGGGTAATGGCTACCAAAATAATACCCTGACCACCAATGAAACACATAAAGTGGCGCCAGAAATTATAAGCATACGCCATATGGTCAAGGTCATTGACAAGCACAAGTCCAGTAGTTGCAAAGGCACTCATTGCTTCAAATGATGCATCAAGGAAACTTAGATAATGTCCTGAAAGATAAAGGGGGATTGCTCCGAGAAACATTGCAACAATCCAGCATATTGCCACAATACTCATACCCTGTCGCCAGTTAAGGTCTCTGTCTTCCTGAAATATTATAAGAGGAATACTACCGATAGAAAGTGAAAGGAGAGATACAAAAAGAAAGTCCACAGATGGTGCCCACTCCTTGTTTATAACCCCAACAAAAAATGGAATGAGCATCATAATACCCATCCCTTTTATAATTTTACCAAGATAGTACAGTATAAGTCCAACATCCTCACGAGAAAAATATGGTATCATTTTTTAATAAATACTGTAAGATATAGCAAAAAACACAAAAGAGCAGCGGCTGAAAAGGTTATAAGCGGGTATATCAGTTCCAATATTATGCCAACAACACACCTGTCAATAATTCTTATATATTTTATCAATTTCTCCATCATTATTCATTCACCTCTCCTGCAAGAAACTTAAAAAGTACTGACTCATTTTCCACCTTGGTAATTGCTATTATTTCATCCTTTTCTTTTAAAACGGAATCGGGACGAACTATCATTATCTCACCATTTCTTATAATAGCCACAAGCACAGAGTCCTCAGGAAACTTTATATCACTTATAGCGCGATTGATAACAGGGGATGTCTCAGGAAGGTCAACCCTTATTATTGAAAGGTTCCCTCTTTTGAATGTAAAAAGTGCAATAAAGTCCTCCCAACTAACCTCATCTTCTATTACCTTAGCAATAATTGCGGTACTACCTATGGCAATATCAACACCTAACTGATAAAATATCTTCTCGTTTTTAGGGTCATTAACCTTGGCAACAGTCCGATTCACATGGAATATATCCTTTGCTATCTGACATACTACAAGATTGTCCACATCACTACCTGTAACAGCAGATACAACATCTGCCTTTGTAATACCTGCCTGTTTAAGCATATTTATATCACACCCATCTCCCTGTATAACAAGGATATTCATCTTACCCGCAAGACGTTTACCTGTTTCCGGGTCTTTTTCTATCACCGTAACATAATTACTTGTACTTAATCTCTCAGCAAGATTGCATCCCACATTACCACCACCTACTATAATAATATTCATTGAAGTTTAAGTGCCCTCCTGATTCTTTTTAAAGCATCTAACCTGGCCACACCAAGGATAATATCTTCATCTTCAATCAACATTTTTTCTTCGGGAATAACCGGCTCTTCTCCTCTGATGATTGCAACTATCTTAAAATCACCAGGGATATTTATTGTCTCCACACGTTTTCCTGTATATCCTCCTGTGTTTTTAATCTCAAGCATACTGAGTTTCTCACTTTCAAATAGATAACTTGTGAAGTTTTTCCCTAATATCTTTTCTTTCAAAAAAGAAGAGAATATCGCAGT
>JAQVEU010000074.1 GCA_028697565.1 Candidatus Ratteibacteria bacterium | reverse complement strand
GGGGGGAGAAAAAAGAGTTCCCCTCTTTATAAAGAGGGGTGAGGGGAGATTTGACTACTCCCCTTGATAAGGGGGAGTTAGAGGGGGTTTGGTGAGGGGGAAGTCCCCTTCAATTCCTCCCCATATTAGGGGGGAGGATATAGGTGGGGGTGGTTAGAGGGGATTTTTAGGTTTAGTGTTTTGGATTTAGAGTTTATTTATAGGTGGGGGTAGAGAGGATTTTGGACACTCTGTGTTTACTTTTAGAACCTTTAGCGAGCAATTACTAATTCATATTGTTTTGTAGTTTATAGTTTTAACTTATTATTATGGACACAATAGGTATAAGTGGAAGGATAAAGGCACTGGAGAAGACATTTCTTACTGCGGAGGATATAACAAGGATAGTGAATGCAAAGTCATTTAGTGAAGCAACAGGTATTCTTAACGGAACCATATATCAGATTCCGCAGAATATATCTTCCAGCCGTGATATCAATAACTTTTTTAACAACACCATACTTAATCTTATAAAAGAGATGGAAAAGTGCCTTCCAGAAGAGTTATATTACTATTTCCTTTTGCCCTACGATTTTTATAACCTTAAACTTATTTTTGAAAACTACAAGACAGGTAAGGAAAGCAAAAACTATATTCCACATACTTCTGTTGACTATTTCACGGTTAGGGAAGCATTTGAAAAGGATAATTTTAAGGAGATACCACCACATCTAAAAGAATTGATTGGATTTGTCTCAAAGAATAGGGAGGCAGAAGATATATTAATGATGGCAAAAAAGGTGTACTGGGATATAGTGAAGGATATTATAGCGACGCAGCACTCGGACTTTATTAGTGGATATATAAAAACAGAGATAGACCTTTCCAATCTTGGCATATTTTTAAATTGTCAGATTGCTAAAATTCCTTGTGATGTGGAGTTTTTAGCCGATGGCGGCAGGATACAAAGGGAAAGGTATAGCAGGGAGGATGTTTTGTGGAGTGCAGTGGATATAATGTATCGTGGACTGAAGACCCCTGTAACTATTGATGGTTATGACACAGCAGTGTATATCATAAAAATGGGATACCTTAAAGATGCCCGTGTAATTTCATTAGGTATAGAACCTATATTTTCATACTTTGCAGCAAGGCAAATGGAGATTGATAACATAAGGCGGTTGCTTATTGGGAAATTTTATAATGTTGATGTTAGTAGGATAGGAGAGTGGGTATTACCTGCCTATCAGTATGTATGAAAAAAAGGGGGAAAGAGATGAAAATGACATCAAAAGAAAGAGTAAAAAGGGCAGTTCTATTTCAGGGTCCTGACAGGGTTCCATACGACCTTCCGGAAAAATGGGGCTCGGACTTTTTATATACAGGGTGTGACACAGACCCTGACTGGTGTCCAAAGGTGCAAACAGAGACACGGTGGGAGGATGAGTGGGGCTGTATCTGGGAGAAGCCGCCAGGGGATAAGACAATGGGGCAGGTGAGATACCATCCGCTTGATGACTACTCAAAACTCTCAAACTATTGTTTCCCTGACTATGAGGACAAAAGAAGGTATGAGGGTATAAAGAGGGTGGTGGATGGAAACAAAGAAGAGAAATTTGTTCTTGCAAGCATCCCTTTGAGTTTAATCCATCGTCTTGAGTACCTTAGAGGTCATGAGGCAGCGTGGACAGACCCCTATCTTTATCCTGAACAATTGGACAAACTTCTTGATAAAATCTGTGAGATAAATATAACAGTTATAGAACATCTTTCTGAGATAGGGGGTGTGGATGGCATTGTTTCCTGTGATGACTGGGGGCTACAGAACCGTCTTATGGTAAGGCCTGAGGTGTGGGATAGGGTGTGGAAACCGAAATACAAAAAGGTGTATGGATTTGCAAGGAGTAAAGGGATTCTTACATTTCTCCACAGTTGTGGTTATATAATAGATATACTGGGTGGACTTATAGAGGCAGAGCTAAATGTTATCCAGATGGACCAGCAGGAGAATATGGGTGTTGATAGATTAAGTGAACTCTATGGTGGGAAGATATGTTTCTGGTGTCCTGTGGATATACAGAATACGATGGTAAGAGGAACTGTTGAGGATGTAAGAAGGTATGCAAGAAAACTTATAGATGCATTTGGTAGGTTCAATGGTGGTTTTATAGCGAAGTGGTATCCTTCACCTGAAGGACCTGGCCACACATGGGATAAGATAGAGGCAATGGCAGAAGAGTTTGTCAGATATGGCTCAACCTTCTATAAAAATGCTATTGTACATTAAAAGTTATAGCCACGAAAGAAAGAGGTGGAATTTTACACACTGCCTTACCATCTGAAACGCTTGTATCTTTAAACTTCTTTGATACCACTACGTTTTTATTCTCAAATGAGTTTGCTGCCTTCGGGTTAGGTCCTGTAAGGATATCTGCACTTTCTACAGATAAAATCTCTATATCCGCAGGACTGATTAAGACCTCTGCTTTTTCTGTAATGTTTCTGTTTGTGGCAAATATGTGGAGTTTTCCCGTACCAAGTATAGCACTGGCATCTATAAGTGTTGTCTGTCCGTATGATTGACTTTCATATGTAGGCCCATCAACAGAAATTCTTAAAGATACACCACTCCTTCTTTTTGAAACCATCTCAAATGGATAGAATATGGACTGGACAAGTATATCATCTTCTTTTGTTAACACAGGAGCAATGACATTTACTATCTGTGCTATATTGGCGACTTTAAGCACATCTGAATGTCTTATAAAACTGTTTAGAAACCCTGCTACAACAAGTGCATCTTCAAGATTGTATATTTCTTCAAGTAGGTGTGGTGCAAACTTCCCTTTACCGTTGCTTTCATGATTTTTATACCAGACATTCCACTCGTCAAAACAGAGATAAACCATCTTTTTACTTTTCTTTTTCGCCTGAATAAATCTGCAAACGGACGCCATCTCCTCTATCTGTCTGTTAATGGAATTTGTAACAGCAAGGAAATCAGGTGTATCATTGTTGGGATTTCCTACATATCTATGTAAACTTATATAGTCAACAAGGTCCCATGTGTAGTCCAGAACTATATAATCCCAGTCCATATATGTCGGCATAAAAATACTGCTGGAGCCGCATACCACAAGCTCTATCTCTTTGTCCACGTCCTTCATCATCTTTGCTGCCTGCTGTGCCTTAATAGCATAGTGGTCTGGTGGAAGGTGCCCTAACTGCCACTCTCCGTCCATTTCATTTCCCAAACACCAGAGTTTCACATTGTGAGGCTCCTTGTTTCCGTTTGCTGTTCTTATATCTGCATATTTTGTCCCGGAGGGTAGATTACAATACTCAACCCAGTTTCTTGCCTCTTCAGGTGTGCCTGTTCCCATATTTGCGGTTATCATAGGATACCATCTCATCTTCCTGCACAGTTTTATAAATTCATCTATTCCAAACTGATTGGGTTCAGGTGTCTGCCAGGCAAGGTCTTTGACTACAGGTCGTTTCTCCTTCGGCCCTACACCATCAAGCCAGTGATAACCAGAGGCAAAATTTCCACCAGGCCATCTCATCGCAGTCATATCCAGTTGTTTCAGTGTCTCCATTACATCCTTGCGAAGGCCATCTTCATCTGCATTACGACTTTTCGGGTCATATACCCCTTCATATACAGCCCTCCCAAGATGTTCAAGAAATCCTCCAAAGATTTTTTCATCTACCTTTCCAATTTTAAAGCGTGTGTGAAGATTTATAACTGTTCTTTCCATCTTCTTCCCCTCCATCACTACTTCTTTTAAAACCTATATTCAGAGGTATAGGTCACCTTTGTCTCTCCGTTAGAAGGTACCTTTACCTCAAATACAAGGGTGGTGGCATCCTCTTTTTTATAGTCATAACTTGCCTGTATAACCTGCCAGTCACCCCACTGCCTCTCTATCACCTTTACCACCACCGGCTCTTTTTTGTGATTTCTTAGTGTAATCTCATATGAGTCCCGATAAAGGTTTGCTGCTAACTTTTTATGGTCTGTAATCTTTCGCTCTCCTACAATATCAAAGGCATTTCCTAAATATAGTGATATCTTTTCATCCTTCGGTGTGTGGTCTATCTGATTTTCTCCTATAAACTGTAATGACTTGTCTATATCTGCCTTGTATACCTTGATTGTTCCTTTTGGCAGTGGAATTCCCAATCCATTTTCTTTGCTGTTTTTGAACTCTAAATTCACAGCCACCTTTTTGTTGCACTGCTGTCCCTGCCAGTTGTCATAGTAGTACCAGTTGTATAATGCACCGTTATATGTGTAGACCTTATTTACAGATACCTTTGGAGCAGTAAGTAGACTTATCTGTTTTGTCTGGTTGTTTTTTAGTGTTGTCTTTCTCTGGAGTTCATACAGATGATATTCAAACAGTTGTCGCTCTTCAAACTGCTGGGGTACAGCAGTTCCCATTGCCTTCATCATCACATCACTTGCAATACCCTCTCTCTTCTGAACTCTGAAAACATCACCTGCAACAAGTTTTAGGGATGCGTCCTCATAGTTTGTTCCACTTTTGTTGTCAATCGTGACCCAGCCGGTAAGTGAGATGTTTTTTTCATCATCCGATACAGCAGCCACATAGTCAGCTACCCAGTTGATACCTCCTGTGATATAACTTACCTCTACATCATGAGTACCTGCCTTGCTATTCAAAAGAGACCATACAAGTGTGGGTCTTGTTATCAGTCCTTCGGGTAGTTGTGGGAACTCAATGTTTCTTACATTGGTTCTGTTTATCATAAAGATAGGTCCCTTTTCTTTGTCTTCTGCAAGGACAATCTGTCCTCCATCATAACTGGCAAGGTATCCAGTATATTTCATATCATCCTGTGTTATTACACTTATTACCTTATCAATATACTTTAGTAGGAGTTTATCTGCACTTACAAGGTCATACTCAAAGTTCTGTTCCAATATCCCGCATCTATCTGGTGCTGTTATGGACTTAAAGTGGACACTCGTTGGCTCTATTCTTGCCGCTATATCAAAGAACCTTATCTCATTAGTACCTGCCTTCAGGTTGATACTTCTGACATCCCTTACAAGTGCAAAGTTCTGGTTGTACACAGTCAAACTTACATCCTTCCTTTTCATCTCCTGCGCAAATCCTGTAAGCGATATACAAAAAAGACACACCA
>JAQVEU010000073.1 GCA_028697565.1 Candidatus Ratteibacteria bacterium | reverse complement strand
TCCAGTCAGTAAGTCCACCATCAGAATCAAAAGAGGCAAGATAGTTTCTTCTTTGACCATCAATATAAGCAAAATCACCACCTACATAAAGAATCTCATCACTACTTACTGCTAATGCATAAACTATCCAATTAGCATTCGGGGCCCAGTCAGTAAGTTCACCATCAGAAGCAAAAGAGGCAAGATAGTTTCTTGTTTGACCATCAATAGAAGTAAAAGCACCACCTACATAAAGAATCTCATCACTTATTGCCAATGCACAAACATTATAATTAACACCAGGGGCCCAGTCAGTAAGTTCACCATCAGAAGCAAAAGAGGCAAGATAGTTTCTTCTTTGACCATCAATATAAGTAAAATCACCTCCTACATATAGGGTTTTCCCATCACTACTTATTGCCAATGCATTAACATAATTATTAGCATTAGGGTCCCAAACAGTAAGTTCACCATCAGAAGCAAAAGAGGCAAGATAGTTTCTTGTTTCACCACCAATTTCATTAAAACAACCACCCACATAAAGGGTTTTCCCATCATTACTTACTGCCAATGCATTAACACGATTATCAGCACCAGGGTTCCAGGCAGTAAGTCTGCCATTTGAATCAAGAGCAGCAATCTTGTTTCTCTTCTCACCACAAATAGAATTAAAATAACCACCTACATAAAGAATCCCATCACTACTTATTGCTAATGCATTAACATCACTATTAGCACCAGGGTTCCAGTTAGTAAGTTCACCTGTGCTTATATTAAAAGAGGCAAGATGGTTTCTTGTTTCACCACCAATTTCTGTAAAATAACCACCTACATAAAGAATCCCATCACTTATTGCCAATGCCTCAACCCAATGATTAGCACCGGGGTCCCAGTTAATAAGTTCACCATCAGAAGCAAAAGAGGCAAGATAGTTTCTTCTTTGACCATCAATATAAGTAAATCCACCACCTACATAAAGGGTTTCCCCATCACTTATTGCCAATGCCTCAACCCAATTATTAACATTCGGGTCCCAGTCAGTAATAGTTGGAAGCCCACCAGCTATATTTATATTAAAAGAGGCAAGACAGTTTCTTGTGTAGTTAACTCCCTCAATTGTGATTGTATCAAACCGACCACCTACATAAAGGGTTTTCCCATCACTACTTACTGCCAATGCCCCAACTGCTCCAGTATCACCTATACCAGTGACATTGGGTGCCCAGTCAGTAATAGTTGGAGTAACACCAGTTATATCAAAAGAGGCGAGACAGTTTCTTGATTCACCACCAATTTCTGTAAAATAACCACCCACATAAAGAATCCCATTACTTATTGCTAATGCATCAACATCACTACTAGCATTCGGGTTCCAGACAGTAAGGTTACCTGTGGTTATATCAAAAGAGGCAAGACGGCTTCTTGTTTCACCACCAATTTTATTAAATCCACCACCTACATAAAGGGTTTTCCCATCACTACTTATTGCCAATGCATTAACAGACATATTAGCACTGGGGTTCCAATCAGGGTCAACTGTCCCATTAGGCATAATATGAGCGAGGTTGTTTCTTGTTTCTTTACCTACTTTTGTAAAACCCCCTCCAATATACCAACCACCAGAACCATCAGAAACAACTGCATTTATATACCCATTTACCTTAGGAAATTTACTTACTGGCTCACCAGTTTTTGTATCTATTGGGACACCACAACCAGTGTTTGGACCAACATAAGTAAAATTACCACCAATATAAGTAATCCCTTTATTTTCATCTCTAACAACAGCATAAACAGGTCCATTTGTTACCCATGCATCTTCATCAGGAATATCAGAAACAGCAAACAAAGGCACTTCCAAAAAACATAATAAAAAAGCAACTACCCCAACTAACCTCCCAATTCTCTTCCCCATTTTTTACTCCTCCTATGTGGAGTTATTTTCTCCTCATTTTTTGGTTATTTTTAGCCACCAAATTTAGTTATTCTTACTTAAAAATATTGTAAAACATCCTTTTTAAAATATCAAATTTTTTCACAAGCAAAAAAGTAGTTTATCTGGTAGTATAAAATAAGGGTATTCCAAAGAATCTCAGTGCGATGTTTCCACTGAGAAACATATTAGACAGGCAAATTTTTTAACAAAATAATAAATAATTTAAGACCAGTGAATCAGGTCATAACTTTTTAGAAGAATAAAACTTGTTCTATTATTCTTATCTTCACCCATATAAATCATATAATATTCACCATTGTTTGATAGCCCTTCAATTATAAAAGGAGCGCCAAATCTTAATTCGCTTTCTTTTATAATAGGTACATCACATAGACATCTTTTATTCCAGTCCAAAAGGTCATAACTTTCAGCATAGGCAATTTTTTGATATGTTAATGAAGCAGAATATAACATAACCCATTTTTCTCCTACTTTAATTACACAATTATTTTCATTTCCATCTGGTTCTTCCCAATTATAATTTACCCCAATAATTGGATTATCTTTTGATATATCTCGCCAATTTTCAAAATCATAACTTTTTGCCATCCCTATCATATTATAACCATTACCTTTTAACCATCTATTTGAACCAATATAAAAACAATAATAAACTCCATTATTTTCAACAATATAAGGGTCTATTGTTCTTCCATCTTCATTCCATTTATTTGTTTTATCTGTATTAAAAAATTTTTTAGGTGGAGAGTAATTTTCAAAGTCATAAGTATAGGAATAACAAAGGTAATGTGGAAATTTCTTATATTGCTGATAACAAAGAAACCATTTATTCTCTACCTTTATAATATTTCCAGGAGAAGCATAACCAATCGGAGAAATAATTTTTATTTCATCAAATTCAATAAAATCATATGTCTTTGTCATCCCAATACATACCGTACCATCTTTTAAATTATGAATTGTAAAAAAAACATAAATTATACCGTCTTTTAAATAACATGCTGGATCTCTTAAATTGACTTCTTTATCTTTCATTACTGGATTTTTAATTTTATTATAATCAAACTTCTCCATTTTCCTTTCTCCTTTTTTATTTAGGGTTATATCAATTTTAGCCACCAAATTTATTTATTTTTTCTTCTGTTGATAATTTTTATTATATCTCCAAATATTGGTGATAAATAAAGAGCACTTTTTTCTTTTCTTATTCCACCTTTCTTCTCGCCTCGGAAATGGGATAAACTTACCTACAAACCTACCTAGAAATTCCAGCTCTTATACACCTCCTCCTTTATGGTCTATTTTAATTATATCTGAAACCTTTTCCAGAAACAAAGAGGTGTTACCTATATATCTCTAAATTTCTGCATTGTTGTTAAGGAAAAAATAAGAAATCAACGAAGGGAATGTTTCAGGGATGACCTGATAAATGCAGAAAAAAGAGGATGAGGACTGAAGGGTTTTGACCTGAATTCAGGATGGAATTGTGTTGCTACAAAGAAAGGATGATTTTTCAATTCTATTATCTCTACGAGGTCTTCATTCTTATAGATGCCGGAAAAAACTATGCCTTTTTTCTCAAAAAGATTTCTGTATCTGTTGTTAAACTCATACCTATGTCTGTGTCGTTCACAAACAACGGATTTTTTGTAGGAACTATATGCTATTGTCCCTTTTTTCAGACTACAGGAGTACGCCCCAAGTCGCATCGTACCACCCATCAATGTAACATCTCTCTGCCGCGGCAAAAAACATATCACAGGATTGGAAGTTCCTGCATTACACTCTGTACTTGCTGCGTCTTTTAATCCACAAACATTCCTTGCAAATTCAACACAGGCACATTGCATACCAAGGCATATACCCAAAAAAGGCATTTTCCTTTCCCTCGCATATTTTATTACCTTTATCATACCTTCAATGCCCCTTGTTCCAAATCCGCCCGGCATTATAATACCAGAGATATCTCCTGCAATTTTATCCATACCTTCTCTTTCTACAAATTCTGTATCTATCTTTTTATATATAACCCTGACATTATTGGCAATACCACCGTGAACAAGGGCTTCGTATATAGATTTATAGGAATCATGCAATTTTACATATTTGCCCGCCACACCAATAACAATATCTTTCTTTGGATTCCTGAGTGTATAAACTATATCTTTCCATTTTTTAAGGTCGTTATTCCTTCTTGCCTTCAGTCCTAAATATCCAAGTATAATATTATCAAGGTTCTGCCGTGAAAAAATCAAAGGTATCTCATATATGATATCTGTGTCAAGTGCTTCTATAACCGCTCCCTTCTTTACATTACAGAAAAGGGCAATCTTTTCTTTTATCTCATCACTGAGCGGTTTTTCTGTCCGGCAGAGAAGTATCTCCGGCTGGATACCTATTTCCCGCAACCTGCCAACACTATGCTGTGTGGGTTTTGTCTTAAGTTCATCCGCTGCCTTGATATAAGGAATAAGTGTAAGGTGTATGTGTAGGGTATCCTTTTCCTTCTGAATCTGCATCTGCCTTGCTGCCTCAAGAAACGGTAAACTTTCAATATCTCCGACAGTTCCGCCTATCTCTGTAATCACTATATCAACATTGCGAGAGACAGCAAGTATCCTGTTTTTTATCTCATCAGTGATATGGGGAACCACCTGCACTGTCTTACCGAGATAGCCACCTTCCCTTTCTCTCGTAAGCACCGCATTATATATCTGCCCGCTTGTAGCATTATTTTTTCTTGTGATATGCGCATTGGTAAACCTTTCATAATGGCCCAGGTCAAGGTCTGTCTCTGCCCCATCATCTGTTACAAAAACCTCTCCGTGCTGAAAAGGATTCATTGTACCGGGGTCAACATTCAGGTACGGGTCAAACTTCAAAATGGTAATTCTGTAGCCATGTGATTCCAGCAGTGTACCGATGGAAGATGAAGCAATTCCTTTACCAAGTGAAGAGACAACCCCACCTGTAACAAAGATAAATTTTTTCATTATAACTCTCCGTTTGTGTCATATCATTCCCACTCTATCGTCGCAGGCGGCTTTGATGTAATATCATAAACCACCCGGTTAACTCCTCCCACTTCGTTTACAATACGGGTGGATATCACACCAAGGACATCATAAGGAATTCTTGCCCAGTCAGCTGTCATACCATCTACGCTTTTAACAATACGAACCGCTATAACATTCTCATATGTCCTTTTATCTCCCATCACGCCCACACTTTTAACTGGAAGCAGCACAGCAAATGCCTGCCACACATTTAAATATAACCCTGCCTTTTTTATCTCTTCTATTACTATACTGTCTGC
>JAQVEU010000072.1 GCA_028697565.1 Candidatus Ratteibacteria bacterium | reverse complement strand
GCAGAAGGTAGCAGTCCTAAAGGACTCATCCGCAGGGGGGCGCCTTTAAACCTTTCCACAGGTGCTATACCAACCATATCAGCCCCTAACTCCTTTGCCCTTTCTATTACCTCTTTTGTTATGTCCATCCTGCCTCCTTTTTTTATCCCCTCTCCCCTTGTGGGAAAGGGACAGGGTGAGAGGGGTAATCTTCTGTAAGTGCCTCACTCATCTTTTTAGATGTCTCTTCCATCTTCTTTAATATATCCTCTTTATGTTTTCCCCTGAACCTGAATGATGGAAGGAAAAGTCCTAATGCAGCAATAACCTTGCCTCCCTGTCTCACAGGAAATGCAATACCAGCAACATCATATTCTGTAATATGTATTGCCATACCCTTCTTTTTTATATCTGAAATAACTTTAATGAGTTTTTTCTTTGTACTTGCCTCAGACCATACCTTTCTACCTGGGAGTCCGTATTTTTTAATAAACCCATTCAGTTCAGCAGAAGACATAAATGCAAGAAGCAACCTACCTGTGGCAGTACTGTATATACTTTCCTGAAAAAAGAAGTCCTTATTTATGACCACATTTCTGCTACCATCCACCTGCATAAGAATAAAACGTTTTCCCTGGTGAAGTGTTGCTACAAGGACTGTTTCTTTCACATCATAGGCAAGGTCTAAAAGGTATGGTTCAATAACCCCTACTATATCTTTTCTGTAAGGTCCATTCCGGGCGAGATAATACACCCGTGGCCCAAGTATATATCCTTTCTTCTTTTCAACCTGTTCAAGAAGGTTATACTCACAGAGTGTCTTTATAATATTGGCACAGGTTCCTAAATTAAGTTGCACTGCCTTTGCAATCTCTCCCAGTCCTTTTGGTTCTTCAGGGCTTTCCGCAACAAAATCCAGGACTTCCACTGCTCTTTTAATTACCTGTATCATTTTTATAAAGTCAAGCGTGAAAACTGTTATAGATGTATTCTGATTTTACAATATAAAATTCTATTTTACATTATTATATTACCCAAAAACAAAAATGTCAAGTCCATATTATAGGGTCAAAAATAATTGATTGTTATGAGGTAGATAGTAAAAACTTACTGAAGGTGGTATGTAAGGCACAAAGTGCAAAGAAGTAAAGAGAATAATTAAAAGATTACAGATTATAAATATTAGAATCTGCCAGTCATCAAACCTTTTAATCCATTGCGTTTTCAGTTTTTGTTTTACAAAAATTAAGACATAATTTTTAATATCTTTTTGGTTCTATAGGATATATATGCCTTCTCTGTAACCTCTGCTATATGAATAGAATTTTTAGGTCCATTTATCTGAGGTGGTATATTTTTCAGTACACAGTCAGCAAAATATTCACACTCAGCAGTATAAGGATTTATCCTTCTAAAGTTAACATTTCTGAATTTACGCAACATATCCTTACTCTGCTTGGCATCATAACCAGAAACACCCAATCCAAATATACCCTCAACCACTCCGCCTTCACTTTGTCCTATTGTTCCTTCTGTGAAGATACTGCCCTGAGAGCCATATATTTCAAGCCGTGTCTTGGATGCCTCATCAGGAATACAGAAGAAGCAGTCCACTGTTGCATGTGTCCCTGATGTGAGTTCTATGAGTGTGGTGGATGAGTCCTCTGATTTATAGTTCTGAACCTGGCTATTGGTAATGGCTGCAACATACCGTATCTGCTCATCTGTAAAAAACTCAACAAGGTCGTAAAGGTGGGTTGCCATATCTATAAGTGCTCCACCACCGCCCTTCTTCGGGTCCTGCCTCCATGCGCCTTTTATAGGTGGGTACCAACAGGAAAGTTGTGCCCTTATATATACAACCTTCCCTATCTTCCCTTCCTGTATTAGTTCCTTTATCTTTTGATGTGCACCGTGAAACTTCATCATATACCCTTCCTGAAGAAAAACACCATTCTTTTTACAGATGTTAATTGCTTCCCTTGTATCTTTAAGATTGACACAAAGAGGTTTCTCACAGAGTATATGTTTACCTTTTTCAGCAGACATTTTTATATGTTTCAGGTGAAGATATGCAGGGGTGGCAATATAAACCGCATCTATCTCAGGGTCATTAATAACATCTCTTTCTTTTGTATATGCCTTCGCCACATTGAACTCTTTCGCTATTTTTTCAATACCTACAACATCCATAACTGCCCCAAGTTCCATGTTTTTTGCCTTAAGCATTCCAGGTATGGTCCTTCTGTATGCAATACCACCTGCCCCAATAACTCCCATTTTTACCTTTTTCATACACCCTCCTATTTAGTAAACCAAAAATTCAAAACACTACATATAAAATCCATCTCAACCTTCCTTTCAAAAAGGAAGGAGAAATCCCTCCAATTCCCCCCCCTTATTAAAGGGGGGAGTATCTTTTAAATTCCCCCTCTTTGTAAAGAGGGGTGATGGGAGATTTTACAATAGTATTTCAAGTTTTGACTTCTTTCAGTTCTTGCTTTTGACTTTTGAGGTTTTATTTCATATATACCTTTGCTACCTTGTTAAATGCATCTATACACTTTTCCATATGCCTGACTTCATATACAGGGTGTGGAAAGAAGTTCATTGTTCTCGCCTCCAGCCACTGTGCCTTCTTACAGTCAAACTTTGTATAGTCAATCTGCCTTGCATTGGGGTCATTGAATGGATATTTCAACCTGCCAAACCCATTTCTTGCAGTATATGCCTCTTCCTTATACATCTCTGGCCACTGAACCCCATACACAGGAACACCTTCTGCCTCTATAGCTGAAACAAACTGCTTTATGGAAACCTTTAACCTCTCGGCATCAAGAACAAAGGGAACCCACCAGAAAGCATTTTCCCTCTCCTCTGTATCCACAGGTGTATGGAGCACAAGTGGATGGTCTTTCAGTGCATCTATCAAAAGGTGTGCATTTCTCTTCCTGTTAGGAAGGTTCCAGGTATCAAACCTTTCAAGTTCGCACAGTCCTATCAGTGACTGAATTTCTGTCATCCTGTAGTTAAAACCAACCCTTTTATGTATGTATGTAAGTTTTGATTCAAGTTCAAGAAGTCGCAGACGTTCCTTTACATCATAACCGTGGTCCCTAAAAGACCTGCACTCCCACCACAGGTCCTCATTGTTTGTAATAACAGCACCACCTTCACCCCCTGTGGTAAAGTGTTTGCTCTGACAGAAACTGAAACAACCAACATCTCCTATGGTGCCTGTTTTTTTGCCTTTATAGACACCACCAAAACACTGGGCACAGTCCTCTATAACAAAAAGGTTATGTTTTTTGGCAATCTCCATTATGGGGTCCATATCTGCCACAACACCATAAAGATGAACCACAAGTATAGCCCTTGTCCTTTCGTTTATAAGCGGCTCTATACCCTTTGGGTCCAGAGTATGTGAATTATCAACATCAGCAAAAACAGGCAATGCCCCTGCCTGCAACACGCAGAATGAAGATGCAATAAAGGAGTAGGAAGGACATATTACCTCATCTCCTGGACCTATACCAAGTGCTGATACAGCAGTATGTAAGGCACTCGTTCCATTGGTTGTGGTCACAGCATATTTTGCACCATTCCACTTTGCCCACGCCTCTTCAAACTGCACTCCAACCTCACCTGTCCAGTAGTTGACCTTCCCTGTCTTGAGTGGTTCTACTACCTTCTGGATGGACTTTTCTGAGAAAGAAGGCCACATCGGGAACTTCTCGGTATTCACTGGCTTTCCACCTTCTATCGCTAACTTTTCCATTTGTTCTCCTCCCTGTTTTTTTATTATTACAATAATATAAATAATGTAACATGTCAAAATTTTTTACAAAAGTGTAATTTTATGGTAAATATAAAATCAACATGGGAGGTAATATGGACCTGATAACAACAATAAAAGGGTCATTGTTAGAAAACTTCTTTCCTGCTGGATGGAACATAAAAAAGATAGATGAGTGTTGTAACAACCCACCAGAAAAAATCACAGAACGACAGCCATGGTGGAACAAAAATTTCTCTCCTGTGCCCTGTGATACCCTTGATGAGTTCAATACAAAGATGGGGCATGAAATAGCATTAGAGATAAAACAATGCAGGGACAAAAAAAGGAAACTTATACTCATCCTTCCTGTTGGTCCTATGGGTATGTACAGGTGGATTGTTTATTTTCTAAGAGAGTGGAATGTTGACTGCAGGCATGTATATGGGTTTAATATGGATGAGTGGAGTGATAAAGACGGGAATACACTACCTCCTTCAAATCCAGGGGCATTCCAGAATGCAATGGAGGAGGCATTTTATGGACCGTTAGGCAATCTCACAGTTCCCAAAAGCCAGCGGAACTTTGCCACAAAAAAGATGCTCCCTGAATATCCAGAAAAAATAAACGACCTACGAAAGGAAGGTGCAAAACTTGTGGTTATCTTTGGTATAGGCAGGGTCTTCCATATTGCTTTCTGGGAGCCACACTTTGCAGCAGAGTTTAGGTCAGTGGCAGAGTGGAAAAGGCAGGAATACCGAACAGGGGCAAAACTCCATCCACTTACCATTGAACAGAATGCCATCACAAGTTTTAAAAGCAGAACAACCCTTGTTCCTTGTTTTGCCAATACCATAGGACCCGGTATATTTCTTAAGGCAGATAAAGTTATAGGTGGAGCAGATGGAACACTTGGTAGGGGTATGATGTGGCAGGGAATGAGTTTATGGGTGACACTAAGATATGGAACTGATATGTGGGTACCAAGTAGTTTTATGCCTACCCGTCCCGGAAAACTCTTCTTCTTGAAAGAACTTGCAGGACCACTTGTACCTGAATGTAATTAAGGTAGTGTCAAAAAATAGATGCAAAGGGAAATCCCCATCCCAACCTTCCTTTTGAAAGGAAGGAGAAGCAATCCACCCCACCCTCCTTTACAAAAGGAGGGAGAAATCCCCCCAATTCCTCCCTTTTATAAAGGGGGGGGTTAGAGGGGATTTTTGGGTTTAGTGTTTTGGATTTAGAGTTTATTTATAGGTGGGGGTGGAGAGTAAGGAAAAGTTCCTCACCCTCCCCTTTTATCCCCTCCCCTCTAAGGGAGGGGAAACAATAGAACAAAGGGAGAGGATTTGGGTTCTCCCCTTGAGAAGGGGAAGTTAGAGGGGGTTTGGTAAGGGGAGATTTTAGAAATCCATTCCCCCCTTCCCTTCAAAAGGGAAGGGGTTAAAGAAGGAATAAGAAAAAACATATAAAAGATATTGCCAATTTTGGCAGAACCGTAATTAACAGAGGGGGGATAATGAATGTACTTGCAGTTGGGGCACATCCTGATGACCTGGAGATTTTATGTGGCGGAACACTTGCAAAAT
>JAQVEU010000071.1 GCA_028697565.1 Candidatus Ratteibacteria bacterium | reverse complement strand
ATCCCATTACCTGTCTTTGCAGATATGGAGATGATGCGGTCCTTTAAGAAGTGCTTCTTAAGATAGTTTTTCTCAATTTTTTGAGGCAGATCGTTTTTGTTTATTATGATGATATAGTTTTTATTTCCTTTTACATAGTTGAGTAGTTGATGGTCATATTCATTCATTTTTTTGTTTCCGTCAAGCATAACAAGGTTAATATCCGCCTTTTTCATCCATTCCAATGCCTTGTCCACACCCATCCTTTCAATCTTACCTCTTACTTTTCTTATACCCGCAGTATCTATGATATTTACCGGGATACCTCTGATATTTATTGTCTCCTGAATTATATCCCTTGTTGTTCCTGGTATTTCAGTTACAATTGCCCGTTCTTCTTTCAAAAGTGCATTAAGCAAACTTGATTTGCCCACATTTGCCTTTCCTGTAATAGTTATGTTTATACCCTGTTGGAGTATTTTTCCCTTTGATGCACGGGAGATGACCGAATCTATAAAACAGATAATTTTTTCTATCCGGGGGAGTATCTCTAAGTTGTGGTCTTTTATATCTTCTTCTTCAGGAAAGTCAATTTTTGCTTCTACTCCAGAGATTATTCCGATGAGCACATTTCTAATCTCTTTCAGGTAAGAATAGAAGGCACCACCTAACTTTTTTGTGGATATCTCAAGTGATTTCTCTGTTTTGCTGTAGATAACTTCAAGCACACTTTCCGCCTGAGTAAGGTCTATCCTGCCGTTTAGAAATGCCCTTTTTGTAAATTCACCTGGCTCTGCCTGTCTTGCTCCATTTTCTATACATAGGGAAAGAACCTCTCTAAGAGGTATAAGCCCACCGTGACAGCCAATCTCAGCCATATCTTCTCTTGTATAACTTTTAGGTTTCCTCATCACTGTAACAAGAACCTCATCTATTATCTTTTCTCCATTAATAATATGGCCATAGTGGACAGTATGTGAGCCAACCTCTAAAATCTTTATCTTTTTGTTCGCTGGTCTGAAAATTTTCCCCATAATTCTGTATGTCTCAGGCCCACTGAGCCGTATAATGCCTATCCCACTTATTCCTAATGGAGTGGATATAGCACAAATCGTATCTTTTTCCAATTTTCTCTCCTCTTATCTTGTCTTGCCTGTATCTATTTTAACATATATAATAGATAGAGTAGCGAGTAGAGAGTAGAGTAGATAGTAGATAGTAGCAAGAATACTAATGGAGATAAGAAAAGAATATCAAAAGGTAAAACTGTTCTGCGGTATATTATACAGGGATGAGTATATTATTAAAGAGGTAGTGGATATGCTCACCAGCAAGATGGGTGAGTTAGATATTATCGCAGGTCCTTTTCCATTTACTTTTACCGACTACTACCAAAAAGAGATGGGTGATAACCTGAAGAGAAGGTTTGTGTCCTTCAAAAGTCCTGTATCTGCTGAAAATTCTTATATATGGAAACACATTACCAATGATATTGAGAAGCAATTTCATCCAGGGGGCGAATTTCCCAGAGGGGTCAACCTTGACCCTGGATATCTAACCCTTTCTCATATAGTCCTTTTTTCAACAAAGGACTTCTATCACAGAATCTATTTGGGTAAAGGCATCTTTGCAGAGGTTACCCTTTACTATGAAAAAGGAAGATTTCTTTCTCTCCCATGGACATATCCGGACTATAAAACACCAGAATATCTTAACTTTTTCAAACAGGTGAGAGATACCTACAGGAACCAGTTAAAAGATGAAGATGTGGTTTAGAGTTATTATTGATGCCTGCATAGTAGTTATAGCACTTACGATAATTTTTGGGTGGCGGGCTATTATGCCTGTAAGGATGCCTGCGTATCTTACTCCATCAGATATGGGGCTACCATACGAGAATATTACACTTCTTACACAGGATGGTAAAAAACTTGCGGCCTGGTTTATCTATTCTGAAAAAGGGAAGGGTACTATTATATGTCTTCATGGATACCCTGCTAATAAGTCAGATATACTTCCTGTTGTCTCATTTTTATATCCGGACTTCTCCCTTCTTCTCTTTGATTTCCGTGCACATGGTGAAAGCGAAGGAAAGATTACATATTTTGGCTTGAAAGAATTTATGGATGTGAAGGCAGGTATAGATTTTTTGAATTCAAGGGAAGAGACAAAAAAGAGTAAGATAGGAATATGGGGCTATTCCCTTGGTGGTGCAGTGGGAATTATTGCATCAGCAAAGTATAAGGATATAGATGCACTTGTGACTGACTCTGCCTTTGCCAACTTTCCCGAGATGATTACATACTACTATAAAAAACTTGGTCCTTTAAAATATATAGTATCTTCCCTCTCCCGACTATTAGGAAGGTATGTATTAGGTTCGGACTTTATTCAAAACAGTCCTGAATACTTTATTGATAAAATTAGTTCTCCCATTCTTATTATTCACTCAAAAGAAGATGATTTTGTTCCCTTTGAACACGCAGAACGGCTGTTTAATAAGGCACCTCAACCAAAGGAATTATGGAGTGTGGAAGGCACACATACAGGACTTGACCACGCATATACAGATGAGTATCAGGATACTGTTAAGAAGTTTTTCAAAGAGCACTTTTCAACCATGGAAAGTGGAGGATAAGGGATTCGAACCCTTGACACCCAGACTGCCAGCCTGGTGCTCTCCCAACTGAGCTAATCCCCCCTAATATCAAAATATAAAACTCTAAATTTGAAACTCTAAACCTAAAATAATTTATTAGAAGATTTACATCTTTTAATCCTATAAATTATATCTTTTGTTATAACAACGTGTCAAGCATTTTACTCCTGCAATTTGAAAAATAAAGGTTAAAAGAGTAAAATAGCATAACAAAAATAGGAGACAGAAATGAAAGTAGAAAAGACGACATTTGCATTGTTTTTCGGTAACAGAGGATTTTTCCCGGCATCTGTTATGGCAGAAGCAAGAAAAGAACTAACGGATGTTTTGACAAAGTTGGGGCATAAGATACTTCTACTCGATGAAAAGGCAACAAGATATGGTGCAGTTGGGACAGTGCAAGAAGGGAAGATATATGCAGAGTTTTTAAGAAAGAATCGTGGCAAATTTGGTGGTGTCATCCTTTCTTTACCAAACTTTGGTGATGAGACAGCCGCAGTTGAGGCACTAAAAGATGCAGGTGTTCCTATTTTTATACAGGCATATCCTGATGAGTTTGATAAGATGGCACCTGCCTTTAGAAGGGACTCTTTTTGTGGTAAGTTCTCTATTATGGATGTTTTTTGCCAGTATGGTATACCTTTTACTGCTTTGAAACCTCATACGGTTCATCCGAAGTCCCCTACCTTTGCTGAAAATATTGACTGTTTTGACCGTATCTGCAGAGTAGTAAATGGAATGCGAAAGATGATACTCGGGGCGATAGGTGCAAGAGTAACAGCTTTTAAAACAGTCCGCATAGATGAACTGGCACTTCAAAAGAAAGGTATAACGATGGAGACATTTGACCTGCTATATGTATATTATAGAATGCAAAATCTTAAAACATCTGATAAAAAGGTTGTTACTAAGGCCAAATTTTTCAGTAGTTATGCTGACTGGAAGGGGGTTCCTAAAAAGGCATTTGAGAATATTCTAAAACTGTCTGTTGTTATTGATGATATGATTGAGGAGTATGGACTTGATGCTATTGCCATAAGATGCTGGGAAGAAATGCAGAAGATTCTTGGAATATCTCCCTGTGTAATACTCAGCGAACTTAACAATAGAGGTATTCCTGCGGCCTGTGAGGTAGATGTTGGAAATGCAGTAACTATGTTTGCATTAAACAAAGCATCAGGGAAACCTGCCACCTGTCTGGACTGGAATAATAATTATGGAGAGGAGGAAAACAAATGCATTCTCTTCCACTGCGGACCTGTGCCGGCGGATATGATGACCTGTAAAGGAAAGATAACTGACCATTTCATCCTTGCCAATAGTGTAGGGAAAGGATGTGGTTATGGATGTAGTTCAGGACGAATTAAGCCAGGTCCCTTTACCTTTGGAAGTATGATGACATTAGATGGAGAGTTAGAGTTTTATCTTGGGAAAGGAAAGTGTACAGATGACCCTATACCTGACGACTTTTTTGGATGTGGTGGTGTTGCAGAAATAGAGAACCTTCAGGATGTACTACAAACTATTGGGTATAAGGGACATCGCCACCACACAAGTTTAACATCAGGATATGTGCTTTCCCCTGTGAAGGAAGCATTTGAAAGGTATCTTGGGTATAAGGTGCTAATGGTCTAAATGTTTGAAAGGATAATATGTTTAGAGGCGTCAGGAAATGGTGTGTTGTTTTAATTCTCCTATGTATATGTAAAGATGCTTTTTCTTTTGAACAAACCCCTTCCACTGAATATATCCCTGTATATTATAGTGCTGATGATGTAGAGATACTATTTAGTCAGTCAGGAGAACTTGAAAAGGCAAAACTTCAGGGTAATGTAAAAATTGCCTTTGAAGATATTGTGATGAAATGCGATATAGCACAATTTATGAAGGAAACAGGAGATATAACAGCAGAAGGAAACCTCAGTATTGAAACATCTCAGGGAATTATCAAGGCAGATAGTATTATCTATAATCTAAACAACAAAACAGGTGTTATGCCAAATGCTACCTTTCTATCACCTCCTTTTTACGGAAAGGCAGAAAAGATAGAACAAAAAGGGGATGTTTTTTATTTTATTAATGGGTATATAACCAACTGTGATCTTGAAAAGCCACACTGGAAAATATCTGCAGAACAACTCAAGTATGCAAAGGGCGAATATTTCAGGGCAGAGAAGATGCGGATTGTCTTTGGTGAGAAGTACAGTGTCTTTTACTTTCCAAGATATACAGCTGATATGAAAACAAAAGAGCCAGTTGTCACTGCTAGGCCTGGTTCTAGCTCAAAGGTTGGAGAAAATATAGAGCTATTGTTTACACAAAGGGCAGGGGAAAAGACGGACACAGTAACAAAAGAACGTATTTTGGTAGGAGAAAAAGGACTTGGGGCAGGAGCGAGTATTACATCAAAAACACAGGGATATAGGTATGAAGGATTTTTGTATAAGGATTGGGATGAAGGAGATATTGAGCCCGCTCTTTTATTGGAATTCCTGAAACACTATACCTCTACCTATGGTGAAGGGAATATTCTCCTTGACTGGCGGTATATGGATAATAATGACCTATTTTATACATTTTTCCATAGTGATTATATAGCAAAATCAAAAAAATACAATTATCTTTCTTTTACCCAGAATTTTAAGCAGGGTATATTTAACATAAATTTTCGGGATTCAGCAGAGGATGATTTTTTAAATATTGAAAAACTTCCTGAGATTCGGTTTTACACACCTCCATT
>JAQVEU010000070.1 GCA_028697565.1 Candidatus Ratteibacteria bacterium | reverse complement strand
GGAATATGATTGTCCATACATAAAGAAATTGCAGAAGAGTCCATTATCTTCAACCTCTTTTGAAGTACCTCCATATATGAGAGATATCTGTATCTCTTCGCATCAGGGTTTATTACAGGGTCTGATGAATATATCCCATCAACTTTTGTTGCCTTAAGTATTACCTCCGCCCCTATCTCTATTGCTTTTAAAGCAGCAGCTGTATCAGTTGTGAAGTATGGATTTCCTGTTCCACCTACGAATATGACAATCCTCCTTTTCTCCAGATGCCTTATCGCCCTCCTTCTAATATACATCTCACAAAACTGCTTCATATCAAAGGCACTCTGAACCCGTGTCTCAAGTCCGAGTTTTTCAAGTGTATTTTGCAAAGCGAGTCCATTAATAACTGTAGCAAGCATCCCCATATAATCTGCTGTAACAGGGTCTATAATCTCTCTGTCTCTGGTATTCCCCCTGTATATATTACCTCCGCCAAGTACTATTCCTATCTCACATCCGAGTTGCCAGACATCTTTTATCTCCCTTGCTATTGATATGACTGCTTCAGAATTAATGCCAAATTTCTGTTCTCCCCGCAATGCCTCTCCTGAAAGTTTAAGAACAATTCTTTTATAAAGTGATTTCATTATTTTTTCCTCGGGAAAATTATTTCCCTTTTATTTGTTTTTATACCTTCGGGTATCTTCTGATTTAATAGTTTAAATCCATTACTTTCAGGAGTTTCTTCAAGACCTAACATCTGCCATATCCTTATGGATGCATCTGGAATAAAAGGGGTAAGCATTATTATAGCAGAACGGATTCCATAGATAGTGTTGTTAAGTATCTCTTCCACATTGCTGCATCCTTCTCTCCATGGTGCCTTCTCATCTAAAAACCTGTTAAGGAAGGATATATATCTCCATATCTCTTCAAGTGCTTCAGAAAAAGCAATTTTTTGCATCTTTGCTTGATATTTTTCAAATACCTCCCCTGTAATTTTTATAATCTCCATATTTGCTGGTATATTTCCTATTATTCCTGACATCTTTGTCTCTACAAGATTGAGTGTCCTATTTACAAGATTCCCCAGGTCATTAGCAAGGTCACTGTTGTATCTTTTCTTAAAAATATCTTCTGAGTACTCTCCGTCAAGACCAAAAGGAACCTCCCTTAAAAGAAAGTATCTCAGTGCATCCAGTCCATACTCATCTATTATTTTTTCTGGGGAGATAGTATTTCCTTTTGACTTTGAAATTTTATCTTTACCTGATGTCCACCAGCCATGTGCAAATATGGTCTTTGGAAGAGGTAGATCAAGGGCAAATAAAAGGCATGGCCATATGATGTGATGGAATCGTATAATATCCTTTCCAATAAACTGTACATCAGGTGGCCAGAACTTTGAAAATAGATTCTCATTATGAAGATAGCCAATACCACTTAGATAATTAATAAGGGCATCAAACCAGACATAGATTGTATAATTTTCAGAGACAGGAGCAGAGATACCCCATTCAACATTCTTTCTTGTAATGCTGACATCATGTAGACCTGACCTTATAAAATTGAGAACCTCATTTTTTCTGAAGTCCGGCTTTACAAAGTTGTTTTCCTCAATATACTTCTCCAGTTGTTTTGTATATTTTGATATACGGAAAAAATAAGATGGTTCCGAAATTTTGTTCATGGGTCTCTTGCAATCAGGGCAGAGCGGGTTATTTTCATCTTCTGGAATTGCATAACTTTCACAGGGAATACAATAATACCCTGTATAATCATCTTTATAGAGGTCTCCCTTTTGTAGTAGCTTTGTAAATATATTCCTGACAGTTTCTTCATGTTCCAACTCTGTAGTTCTGATAAATCTTGTATAGGATATATGCAACATATTCCATAATTTTCTGTATGTCTCAGTATTTCTATCAACGAAGTCCTTTATTGATACATTCTGTTTTTTAGCCGCATCATATATCTTCTGTCCGTGTTCATCAGTGCCTGTAAGGAAAAATACATCATAGCCCGCCATTCTATAAAACCTTGCGAGTGTATCTGCTGCTATGGTTGTATAGGCATGACCTATATGGGGCTCTGCATTGATGTAATATATGGGGGTTGTTATATATACCTTCATTGTTTTTTTACCATGTCCCTTTTATAAAGTTCATCTTCATAACTCAGACAGCATAACAGCCGCCCACACTGTCCTGTAATTTTATTTATATCAAGAGGGAGTTTCTGGTTTTTTACCATACGCATTGTTATAGAGTCAAATTTTCTTAAAAATTGAGAACAACAGAGAGGACATCCACATATTCCATATCCACCTTTAATTTTTGCTTCATCTCTTAGCCCTATCTGCCGCATCTCTATACGACAGTTAAATATCTTTGCCAGTTCCCTTACGAGATTTCTAAAGTCAATTCTATTTTCTGACCAGTAATAAAAGGTAATCTTTGTCCTGTCAAGAGAGTACTCCGCATCAACAAGTTTCATTTGAAGATGATATGCCATTATCTTCTCTTTACATATGCCGATACATTCCTGTGCCCTGTTTCTATTTTCTTTGATTGTCTCAATATCTTTTTCTGTTAACTTCCTTAACACCTTGCCTGAAATTGTTGGCTTAAACAGGGTCTTGGTTTCAATAAATCTATAAACCTTTCCATAGTCCACAGTTCCCTGTGTGAATTCTACAACGGATAGGTCACCCTTCTGAATATCCATAAGTTCCTGTCCCACTCGGAAGAATTGTGCCTTTTCTCCTTTTCTTGTTTCTATTTCTGCGATTCTATCCATTTTTCATATTCCTCAATAGCCAGTCCTTCTTCTATAGTTATTGCTGTAAGATGTCTACTTTTTTCGTAATAGTAATGGAATTTATCTTCATTTCCAACTGTCTTGTAGAACATCGCAACCTCCATATTATATTGCTTTTTGTCAGGGTATAACTCTAAAACTTTCAAAAACATCCCTTCTGCCTTTTGATAGTCGCATAAACCTTCATATAGAAAGGCAAGTTTTCTATAGGCACCTATACACATAGGATTAAGGGTAACTGCCTGTAAATAGGAAATCTCTGCTTCTCGTAGATAAACAGGGTCTTTTTCTACTACATTGAAGAGAGTATAAAAAACATCCCCCTTTTTCTCATATATTTCAAAGTTAGCCGGGTACAATTTACCTGCCCTTTCAATATAATAAAGTTTATTGTTTATATCCCTTTCTCTTTCCGAAAGTAGTATTGCCCTTTGTGAAAGAGCATATCTTATATAGGTTATAACACTTAGACCCAACAGTAATATGATAAGGAAATTACACACTTTTGTCAAGGACTTATAGTTCATAAATTTATCATTTTGCTGCCCTGCAACTGCAACTCCACCTGTTATAAAAAACAGCACAGCCACAGCAGGATTGATAAAATTAAAGTCAATAAGGTTGTGGAGAAAAAACGCCAGAAAAGAAAATGATATACACTTTGTTATTGTTGACTCTTCTATCTTTTTAAAGAGAACTATAGCAACTGCTATAAGAAAAGATAAAAGAAAAAAAGTTCCTGTAATCCCTGTTTCAGAAAGGGATGCAAAGAGTATGGAGTGGGGATGTTTTGCTTCCATTGCTCCTGGCACCTTATATTTTGTATAATAATATCTATAGTTGTCGCTTCCAACTCCGAACAACGGATGGTGTTTAAATATCTCGGTGGATGCCTTCCAGTATCTCACTCTGTCGACAAAAGAAATCATTTTGGGTAGTTTTCCTGTGATATACCCACCACAAACAATAGCGATTTCTAAGATGATAACAACAGGAAGGATGATTTTTAGTTTTCTTTTATCAAATATTAAGTATATCAACATTATCTGCAATATAAACAGAAGTATGTATATACCACCACTTGAATTTGTAAGAAACATATTCCATACAGCAAGTACCATTGTTAGGATGGCAATTCCCTTTGTAATGAGATTTTTGCTTGAAAAAGTGAAAAAGAAGGAAAGGGGAATTAAGAATAGGAGAAAAGAAGCAAAAACATTGGGATATACAAAGGTTGCAAATACCCTGTTGCTTATAATCCGTTCAAGAAATGTGGGGGGTAGTGTCTTAAGAAGTTCAGGTCTGGAATATATAAACTGCCGTGTCTCTTCAAAGCCAACAAAGTATTGGTATAGCCCATATATACATACAAATAGTCCGCTGATAATAATAGTAAAAAGAAGGACATTTTTCAGCTCATCTGTTGTAAATGTCTCTTTTATCAAAAAGAATATACACCAGTAGGCAAGAAGTTGTGTATTAAATGTAATACCTGTTCCCTTGATAGGGGATATTTCTGTTGATATAGTTGAAACAATAAAAAAAAGAAGGAGTAAGATGCCCTCTTTTCCAATATTTACATCTGCCTTTTTAATCAGAATGTGGATTATGGTAAGCAAAAAGAAGTAGATATTCCAGAAGAAGTTATATTGAGGATAACTCAACCCATCAACAAAAAATCTTAAGAAAACAAAGACAGAAATACTTATGATGATAAACCCATTCCATGAACTAATTTTCTTTTCTTGTTCCTGCCTTTTCCTTTTCATTTAGAAGCCCTGTCGCATCAGATATCTTTTTTAATTTGTTTTCTTTTAAAAACCCTGTAAATGACTCATATATCTGGTCTACAAGATACGGATTGGAGAAGAACCCACTACCCACACCTATAGCAGAGGCACCTGCAAATATATATTCAAGTGCATCCTGCCCTCTGGCTATTCCACCTATGCCTATCAATGGTATCTTTACCTTTTTATATACATCATCCACTGCTTTAAGTCCTATGGGCTTTATCGCAGGACCTGAAAGTCCTCCTTCAATTATTCTTTTATTTTCAACATCCACAGCAACTGCCTTTACAGTATTTATCAAACTCAACACATCCGCACCTGCACTTTCTGCTGCAGTTGCTATTTCAGTAATGTCTGTAACATTAGGAGAAAGTTTTGCTATAATAGTTTCTTTTTTACCTATATCCTTTGCTGCTTTTACAAAGATATATGTATCTTCAGGCGATTGGGATACCATTAGATTTTCTCTGTTTACATTGGGACAGGAAAGATTTAGTTCAATGGCTTTGATGCCTTTTCCTACAAGCATCTCAGTCATCTTTTTTATCTCTTCCGGGCTTTCTCCTGATATACTTACAATTATCTGAACTCCAGAGGTATTAACAGAATACATCTTTTTACTTATAAACTCCTTTATCCCTGGGTTTTGAAGTCCGATGCAGTTGAGCATCCCTGAAGATGTTTCCCATATACGTGGCTGAGGGTTGCCTTTCTGTGGTTTTAAGGTAATGGTTTTGGTTACAATAGCACCCAACTTTTTATAGTCAAGATACTTTATATCTACCT
>JAQVEU010000069.1 GCA_028697565.1 Candidatus Ratteibacteria bacterium | reverse complement strand
TGACAAAAGCAGGGTCAGTATTCCCATTGAACACAACGAGGATATCTTCTTCCCCTTTTCTGAATAACATTGGCAAGAGATATGCACTTCCTGAAACTATTGGAAATGGAACACTGTTTTTGTAGAGATACCTTATAACATTTTGAACAATCACCTGTCTGTGAAAATTAAAACAAGAGGGGACTATTATCGCTACTCTGCCACCCTTTTCATTTATATAAAGTGTAATACCAGGTCCTACCACCTTTTTTTCAGGGGTAATAACCTCTGTCCATACGACTGTTTTTTTCAATGGTTTGAATACATTAAATTCGGGTAGAAGATTTACAGTGTTATAAATACCTTTTTTTACACCGCTCCTATTATCCTTTACAACCTCAAGGGAATAGTTTGATTCTTCCCTCCTCAGTGTTTTCTCATACTTAACTCCTAAATATCTCCCGAATCCTCTTTTACACAATATCCTCGCAGATTCCCCATCAAGTAGAAGTCCACCCTTTAGCATCTCCATAATCTCTTTATTGTCAAATATCCACGCATTATTACCAAAGATGGCATTAACCTGTTGTTTTTCCGAACAGGCAGGTATACCATAAGACAAAAGGAATTTCCATGCCGGTTCAGGATTTACTAATAGTTCTTTAAGAGATATTCCTTCGGTAGTTTCTACCTTTTCTGCTGCATCTTCTTTCCATGGGATACCTATACCATATAGATTATGTTCTTTAGAAAACTTGTCTGATATCCATGAAAGTGACCTGTAACTTTTGTCTAACAATTCACCGATACCTTTTTCTTCATCTGGACGGTTGCCTACAAAAGGAAAAAGGTCCAAAAGTAATGCATCTGAACCAAAAAATAGGGCAAGTGCCATCTCTACCCATGTTTGTGTATCGGACTTACTCCAGATAGTAAAGGGAAAATTTTCTATCTCTGGCTCTACTTCACAATGAGATGGCCGTAATTTTTTTTGAATATCTAACATCATAATAGAATAGACCTTATTTCTACCAATATCTTCTGAATAAGTAGCAAAGGAAGGTCTGTGAACTACCTTGTTGTTTATCGTAAGGGTATTAAAAAGTTCTATCCACTTTCTACCTTCAATGCTGTGAATAGAAGGATGAGAACTCATAAGCCCAATCTTTGTTTTTCTATTTGAACATTTTTCTACTACATCTCTTATACCATTTGCTACCTCTAACTGTACTTCTCTCCACACCTCCATCCATTTTTTTCTCCATAGGTGGGGACGGCCGGGCCTTAAGAGATTTTTAAAAAGCTCTTCCCTGCTTACATTATTACCTATCTTTTTACAGAATTTTTCAATCATTTCTTTTTCAAATCCACCACCCCATATAAGAGGAGCGTGGTTATGGTACCGAAAGTCATCCTCTATCCAGATGGTATTAAATCCTAATTCTGCAAATCTTCCATAAAGGTTATAGATATACTCCTGCCACTTTTCATCAGCAAAGGAAGCAACGGCTTTGCTCACCTCTCCATATGGAGATACCATCGGCTTAAAATTTCTATCTGAAGGAAATTTTCTACCCCTATCACAATGAAGTACGGTCATCCATGGATTTAAACTTACTGTTAGTCCCTTGTTTTCAAGAATTTTCTTTACTTTACTTACAGTATCAAACCATATATCCTCTTCTTTTCGGGAAAGTAGCCCATTGTTCCACTCTTCACCTGCAAAAAATAGAACTACTTCTTCTATCTTGTGTTTAAGGCAAAATTTTGCTAATACTTCTGCATCTGTCTTAACATGTTTTCCCGGAATAACCTGAAAACGAAGGTGATATTTTGCTTTATTCATTGTATCTCCCTATGTTTCAGAGAAAACATCTGCCTGAAAAATGTAAATTTCGGTGTTGTTATCTTTCCAAGCATCAGGCGGTAGTCCTGCCTTATACATACACAGATTGCTCAAAAATTCTTCTTTGCTCCAGCCAGTCTCATCTGCCACTTGGGGAAGAAAAACACCTTGTCTTGGTCCCTTTTTTACTATAACTCCATCTCTTCCCAATACAATCTCTTCGGAACTCTTAACTCTTTTTAGTGGGGTGAGCACAGATATTTCAATCTCTATATCCTTTAACTCTTCATATCTCACTGGTGGGAAACGTGGGTCACCTGTAGCGGACTGTATAGCCATATCCCTGACTGCCATTGCAAGTGGTTCCACTCCTTCAATATATCCTATACATCCCCTTAGTTCTCCTTCCTTTTTCAGGGTTACAAAGACACCTCTCCTTTCCTGTAATACAGGGTCTCCATTTGGAAGAGGTGGAAGTTCTCTTCCTGAGAGGTAATACTCCAGTGTCTCCCTTGCAATTTTTAAAAGTTTTTGTTTCTGTTGTTCTGTAAGCATACTATTTTCTCCCTGCAGTAATAATTCAGTATAGATACATTAGAAGGATTAGAAGATTTATAATCTATGCTCTTCCAATTTTTCTTTATTCTTACTACTTTTCAACTAACGCAGTTGGCTAAGTATTTAAATAGTAGCGAGGGGGGACTTCATCTCAGAAGGGGGGCTCTCGCCCCCCTTCCTGATGTAGTTCTCCCCCCATAACAAACTCAGGGGAACAATATTTTTCCCCTGAAACTCTTTTCAAATCCCCCTTACCTCTTTTCTTCTTTTCCTCATTCAAAAGAAAAATGAGCAAAGTAAGGAAAATATACACTGGTAGCGAGGGGGGGACTTGAACCCCCGACATACCGGGTATGAGCCGGCTGCTCTACCTGCTGAGCTACCCCGCCACTAAATATTAAACCCAAAATTTAAAACACTAATAATTATAAAGATTTAAAAATTGGCAGATTTTAAGATTTATAATTTAGAATATTCTAATCTGCAATCTGTTAATCTGTAATATTCTAATCTTGCACTCTTTCTACCCTTTTTTTCTTGAATAATTATTTTACCTTTTAAGCATATAATCTGCAAGTTTTCTAAAAGCAATTGCCCTGTGACTAAATATATTCTTCTCTTTCATTGTAAGTTCTGCAAATGTCTTACCAAGGTATGGTATTTCAAACACAGGGTCATATCCGAACCCATTTGTCCCACGCGGAGTAAATGCTATGTGGCCCTCTATCTCCCCCTTAAAAATTATTTCTTCTTCTGAAATAATCAGTGCTACAACTGTAATAAATTTTGCCTTCCTTTCCTCCATCTTTTTACAATGAGAAAGCATATTTAGTAGTTTCTCTATATTTTTCCTATCATCCGGTTGACTGCTGGCAAATCTTGCAGACATAACACCTGGAAGTCCGTTCAATTTTTCCACCACAAGCCCTGTGTCCTCACCTGCCACTGGTTCTGCCCCAATGATATTTTTGAGATATCTTGCCTTCCCAATGGCATTTTCTTCCAATGTTTTCCCTGTCTCCTCAGGAAATGAAATATCAGAAGGGGCAGGTCTAACAATCAGCCCTGTATCTTTTAATATATCCTGTATCTCTTTTACCTTGTTTATGTTTTTAGTTGCCAAGTAGAAGCTCAATGTCATTTTTCAAAACCTCTTTTTCTATATCTATAATTTTTTTAATTCCACTTTTTGCTATGTGAAGTAAACTTATAAGATCCCCCTCACTAAAAGGGTGTCCTTCAGCAGTACCCTGAATTTCCACAAGTTCTTCTTTACCTGTCATCACAATATTCAGGTCAACGCCTGCCTCAGAGTCCTCATAATAGTCAAGGTCAAGTAGTTTTTCTCCATGGACAATACCGACACTTATTGCAGCAAGATAGTCACGTAGCAAAGGAAGTTTTATAAGGTGTGCCTTTTTTAGTTTTGAAAGTGCTTCAACGAGGGCGATAAAACTACCTGTGATTGATGCAGCTCTCGTTCCTCCGTCTGCCTGAATAACATCACAGTCCACCATCACTGTCCTTTCGCCTATCTTTTTTATATCAAGAACAGCCCTTAAAGACCTCCCTATCATTCTCTGTATCTCCTGACTTCTACCAGTAAGATTGGAACTTCTGGTTACTCTTTCACTGGTAGATGATGGGAGTAAGGCATATTCAGCAGTTAGCCATCCACTATCAGTGCCTTTCAAAAACAAAGGAACCTTGTCCTCAATATTGACAGCACACAAAACCTTTGTGTCTCCTGCTTCTATTAAACAGGAGCCCAGTGCATACTTCAAAATCCCCTTAGTTATCCTTATCTCTCTCATATCTTCCAGTCCTCTGCCACCTTTTCTCTTTATTTCAGGCATTCCATCTCCTTTCTCCTATATTCTCCTATATTAAAAAAGGAGAGAGCATAATAAAAATAGAAAAATCATCTTTGTTTCCAGAAATACCTATATTTAATTCCCAGCAATGCATTTTGTGCCATACATCAAGAGATACTTTGGAAAAAGTATCTGAATGAAAGTCATACTGGATACCGGTACTATATCTCCATAGTTCATTAACCACCTGACTGAATTTTCCTTCAATGCCAGACACATCACCTTCATCATCATATCTATTACCTATTGAATAACTGTATTTCCCTGACTTAAAAATTATATCATTAACTCCAAATACATAGGACTCCTCTGAAATATCCCATTCATTTTTCCCTTCTATATATAGTGAAGGAGTAAGATGAACATCGTACTTTAAGGAAGTAGTATCAATCTGGTTGCTATCAATATCATAAAGATTGTCCAGTGATACACTGCCAATATAGGCATTTGTTCCCTGAAAAAACCAGTCCATCCCTAATGTTAAAAAGTTGCCACCCTCCATCCTTTCAAAAGAGTCAAAATATCCATGTTTTCCTTTTTCAAAGTCCAGTTCACGATAAAAGAAGGTTAGAGATGGTGAAAAATATTCCGTAAAACCACTGTGCTCTTTTTTCAGTATTGCAGAAACCTTTGTCCCTGCCTCTCCAAAAAAATTAAACCATTCATCTTCATCATCAGAGTAGTTAAGACCACCAAGTGAGATATAGGGGGAAAATAGTAGTTCCCCCGCCGGTTTATGTCCCTTCAGTGTAAGTACATCCATTGTTCTGAGACAGTATTCATCCTCTTTCTCTTTATGAAAGTTTGTCATTCTGAAGTCATTTTTTATAAATATAGGAGCATCACCAACCTGAAATGGAGGTGTGTAAAACCGAATCTCAGGAAGTTTTTCAATATTTAAAAAATCATCCTCTGCTGAATCCCGAAAATTTATGTTAAATATACCCTGCTTAAAATTCTGGGTAAGAGAAAGATAATTGTATTTTTTTGATTTTACTATATAATCACTATGAAAAAATGTATAAAATAGGTCATTATTATCCATATACCGCCAGTCAAAGAGAATATTCCCTTCACCATAGGTAGAGGTATAGTGTTTCAGGAATTCCAATAAAAGAGCGGGCTCAATATCTCCTTCATCCCAATCCTTATACAAAAATCCTTCATACCTATATCCCTGTGTTTT
>JAQVEU010000068.1 GCA_028697565.1 Candidatus Ratteibacteria bacterium | reverse complement strand
TCCGGGATAGGTTTTACAATCTGCGGAATAATCTCACCTCCCTTTTCTACAAAGACCCTGTCCCCAATTTTAATACCCAGCCGTTTTACTTCATCAAAGTTGTGGAGTGTCGCCCTTGAAACAGTAGTTCCACCTAACTGTACTGGTTCAAGGATAGCGACAGGTGTAAGTGTACCTGTTCTTCCAACCTGTATTTTTACATCTTTAAGTGTTGTCTCTACCTGCTGGGCAGGAAACTTATATGCGACAGCCCACCTTGGCGATTTTGATGTGGCCCCCAACTTTTCCTGTAAAGAAAGTGAGTTGACCTTTATGACCATTCCATCTATGTTGTATGGTAGATAAAGCCGTTTGTCCTCCCATTCATCACAATAGGCAATTACCTCACTTATATCTTTTGCTAATTTCTTGTGTGGACTTACAGGAAAGGTAAGTGTCCTTAAAAATTCCAATATCTCCCAGTGTGTGGCAAAACTCTTAAGAATCCCCTGATACACAAATAGTTGAAGGTTTCTTTTTGCAACCATCTTAGGGTCAAGAAGTTTCAGTGAGCCCGCGGTGGCATTTCTTGGATTGGCAAATAGTTCCTCTCCTCTTTTCTTCCTTTCCTCATTGAGCTTCTGGAAGGTATCCTTCCTCATATACACCTCACCACGTACTTCCAGTGGTTGTTTATAATTAATAACAAGAGGAAGGGTGTGTATTGTCTTCAGATTCTCAGTAATATCATCACCTTTCCATCCATCTCCCCTGCTTGCCCCTCTTATGAAGACCCCATTTTCATAAATAAGTGAAACAGCCACACCATCATATTTTAGTTCTACGACATAGTCCACATCTTTAGTTCCTGCTGTCTTTTTAACTCGTATATCAAACTCAATAAGTTCCTCTTCTGAATAGGTATTCTCAATACTCAGCATAGGAGTTTTATGAGACACAGTTCTAAACTCTTTCAGTATCTCGCCGCCAACCCGTAAGGTAGGAGAGTCATCTCTTCTGTATTCAGGATACTTTTTTTCTAACTCTACAAGTTCACGGTAAAGTGTATCATACTCATAGTCAGTTACCACCGGATTATTTTCTACATAATACATATAATTGTAGTAGTTAAGTAGTTTCACTAATTCATCAATTCGTTTTTTTATATTTATTTTTTCCATATTAAAATTATACCCTATACAGGATAAAATACAGAAATTAAACAAGTTTTCACTTCTTTTTGCACATCCATCCTTTCTACTATTATTCCGTTCTTTATTTTTCCCTCCCAATACAATAAACTCTAAATCCAAAACACTAAACCTAAAAGTAAGGATATTTATTCTCGCTACTTGCTACTCTCTACTCGCTACTCTTATATTAAACTCTAAATCCAAATCTCCCCTAACCCCTCTTTTCCAAAGAGGGGGAAAATCCCCCTGTATCCCCCTTTACAAAAGTGGGAAATTTCTCTCCTTTTTCTATTCCTTCCTTTTGTAAAGGAAGGTTAGGATGGATTTCTATACTAACCACCCCCACCTATATCCTCCCCCCTCATATGGGGAGGAAAAGAGAGTTCCCCTCCCTTTGAGGGGAGGGGATAAAGGGGAGGGTGACAACCTACCAAATTCTTTATACCCCTCATCCTTCCCTGCTCTCCACCCCCACCTATAAATAAACGCTAAATCCAAAACACTAAACCTAAAAATCCCCTCTAACCACCCCTACCAAACCCCCTCATATGGGGAGGAATTGAAGGGGACTCCACCCCCACCAAACCCCCTCTAACTTCCCCTTTAATCTCTCCCTGACGAGGAGACATTTTATCTTTTAAACAACTCACAAAAATTTGACAAAGGTAAAGGAATGTGATATACCAAACACCATGGAAAGGAAAGAACTTGGGCAAATTCTCATAGAAAAAGGAGTTATTACACAAGAACATCTTGATAGTGCCCTGATTAAACAAGCAGTTGAGAAAAAATTTCTTGGAGAGATTCTGATTGAAAATAATATCGTTACAAGGGAACAAATACTTGAATGCCTCACAGAACAGAAAAAGGCGGACTTTGTTGACCTATCAAATGTAAGAGGGATAAAAGAAGATATCGTGCATCTCATTCCTGAAAATATCGCAAGAAGATATAATATACTGGCAGTGACAATTGAAGATGAAAGATTGGTTATTGCTATGTCTGACCCGACAGATATAGTGGCTATAGATACAGCGAGAAGGATTACCAACAGAGGGATAAGGGTATTAAAAGCAAACAAGACACAGATAGAAGAATATATTGAAAAGTATTATAGAGAAGTTGCAGACCTTTCCAGAACCACATCTGAACTTGAAGATACAGGTACAAAAGAAGAGGTTGTAGATGTGCAGCAGTTAAGGGTGGCAGCAGAAGATGCACCTATAGTGAAGTTTGTAAACTCTCTCTTTATAGAAGCAGTTGAGAAAAGAGCCACAGATATACACCTTGAACCGCAGGAAGACAGGATATCTCTCCGTTTCAGAATAGATGGTGTTTTATACAATGTACCCTCTCCTCCAAGGAATGCATATCCTGGGATTATTACACGGCTGAAGATACTCTCAGGCCTTGATATAGGAGAAAGACGACTACCTCAGGATGGAAGAACAAAGTTCAAGATAGGGACAAGGGATATTGACATACGTGTTTCAACCCTGCCAACGATATATGGAGAGAAAATGGTACTACGGCTACTGGACAGACAGTCCCTTGTGAAGTCACTTGATACCCTTGGTTTGGAGGAAGATGAAGGAAAAATTTATAAGGAAGGGATTCAAAAACCATATGGTATGATAATAGTCACAGGACCAACCAGTTCAGGTAAAACCACCACACTATATTCAGGACTTAATTCTATCAATACACCAGAGAGAAATATCATTACCATTGAAGACCCTGTGGAGTATGAACTTTCAGGTATCAATCAGGTTCAGGTTAAACCCAAAATAGGACTTACATTTGCAGAGATATTGAAAAGAATTTTGCGGCAGGACCCGGATGTTATTATGGTTGGGGAGATAAGAGACCTTGAAACAGCACAGATAGCCATACAGGCAGCACTTACAGGCCATCTTGTGATAACAACTCTACATACAAACGACACCATCTCAACAATAGCACGGCTTGCCTATATGGGAGTTCCTCCCTACCTTATAGTAGATGCAGTTCATCTGATAATGGCACAGCGGCTTGTGAGAAAAATATGTAGTAGTTGTAAGCAAGAAGATAAGGAAGGAACTGAAATTCTTAAAAATATGGGGATTCCTGTAAAAGGGAAGACATATAAAGGAAAGGGATGTAGTGAATGTAATTTTACAGGATATCAAGGTATGATAGGTATTTTTGAGGTCTTAAATCTCAATATCAAAGAGATTAAAAGACATATCCTTGAAGGAAATAGTGAAGAGACACTGAGAGAAATGTGTATAAAGTATGGATTTTCTACACTGAGAGATGCGGCTTTTAAAAAGGTCTTTAAAGGGATAACAACTGTAGAAGAATTTTTAGGTAAGACACTGGTATAAAAATGGCAAGGTATCAATATGTTGCAAGGGATACAGAGGGAAATCGCATAGAGGGTGTCCTGGATGCCTCTTCAAATATCGCAGTTATAACACGGTTGAGAAGCCAAAATCTTTTCCCTGTGGATATACAGATTGCAGGTGAGAAAGAAACCTTGTTATTCAGGGGAAGAGGAGAGACACCAAGGAAAAGGGGACGTGTAAACCTGAAAGAACTTGCGATATTTACAAGGCAGGCATCTGCTATGTTTGGTGCTGGTGTTTCCATTATAGATACCCTTGATGATTTAAGTTCACAGGCATCAAACAGATATCTCTCTTATGTCCTGAAAGAGATAAAAAAGGACATACAGGAAGGCAACAACTTTTCATCTTCACTTTCAAAATATCCAAAGGTATTTTCTCCTCTTTATGTTGCACTTATACGGTCAGGAGAAGAAAGTGGCAACCTTGCTGAAGTGATGGCAGAGATTGCATCTAACCTTGAAGACCAGATTATTTTAAGAAGCAAAGTAAGACAGGCACTGAGTTATCCTTCTGTTGTTTTTGTATTCTTTATTGGTGTGGTCTCATTTGTATTTTTATTCCTTTTACCAAAGTTTAGAGAGATATTCCAAAGTTTTGGGGCACAACTCCCAAAGTTCACACTGATGATATTGGGGATAAGTCAATTTCTCATCTCTGCCCTCCCCTTTCTACTTATCTTTCTCTTTATTGTCTTTATATCCTTATTTTTGTTTAATAAGACACCTGTTGGTAAGGAGAGAACTGACCGGGCAAAAATAAAATTCCCAATATTTGGTCCTCTAATGCTTAAGGTCTCACTGGCACAGTTTTCCAGTTCTCTTGCCACACTGCTACAAGGAGGTGTTCCTATTATATCGGCACTTGACATTGTTTCAAAGACATCAGGCAATAAGGTAATAGAAGGGACCATCCTTAAGGTGCGTGAGAATGTTTTAAAAGGTTCACTTGTGGGGGATGAGATGAGAAGATACAGAATCTTCCCTGTGCTTCTTACAAGAATGGTGACAGTGGGAGAAGAGACAGGCAATATGGAAGAGATGCTTCAGAGAACTGCAAAATTTTTCAGGGATGAGGTAGATGCCACACTTAACATACTTTCTTCTATCATTGAGCCCGTACTTATCGTATGTCTTGGTGTGGTTGTAGGAACAGTTGTGATTGCTATCTATCTACCTATCTTTAATTTAGCAGGGGCAATAAGATAGTTGACAGGAATAATAATTTGTGATATTATTACAGATATAAAAATATTATAAAAAGGAGGAGCGGATGGAAAGAAGAAGATGGAGAAGTAGGAGAGGTCGGAAGGGCTTTACGCTTGTGGAATTGATGACAGTTGTCATCATTGTGGGTATACTTGCCGCGATATCCATTCCTATCTATAGGGCGCAGGTAAAGAAGGCAATGGCAGCAGAAGGGGCAGCGCTACTTGGCTCAGTGCTCACAGCCGAGAAGGTGTACTATGCAGAACATGAGGAATTCACCACGGATACTACTAAGTTAGGGGTGGATGCTACAGGAAACAAGTATTTTCAATCTTATGAAGTTACCGATGCTAGTGCTACTGGTTTTACAGCAACAACCTCAGGAATTGGTAATGCAGCGGGTATTACTGTAACAATGACCTATGTTCATGGTACTGGCGCGGGTGCTGGAGCAACAATAACGTATACGGGCATATAAGAATAACTTAATCTTCAAAGTTATTCATCCGTATTATCTTCTTAGATGGAAAGGTTAGAATTCCTCCCTCGTTGAGGAGAGATTTTAAAATCCATCCCCACCCTCACCCTAGTCCCTCTCCCCTCAAAGGGAGAGGGAAACCCCCTCTCTCTTTCCTCGCCCCATAAATGGGGCGAGGATAAAGGTTCTCCCCCTGATAAGAGAGAGTTAGAGGGGGTTTGGTGAGGGGTGGAGAGTCCACTTCAATTCCTCCCCATATGAGG
>JAQVEU010000067.1 GCA_028697565.1 Candidatus Ratteibacteria bacterium | reverse complement strand
ACAGATGAAAGAACTGGAGGTGCATTAAGGATTGGCAGAAGATGGGAAAAATCTTCTTTAGGATTTACGGGTAAGATAGAGGAGATTTCTCTTTCTGATGTAGACATCCCCTCTCTTAGAAGGCAGGAAGGGGACTACAGAAAGAACAGTATCACAGGTACATTTCGTTTTACCTCTGTTGACCGAAAAAGGGAACCTAACAAAGGAGTTATCTCAGAGATTTCTACAGAGTATGCAGGAGATATCCTTGGCGGGGATGTCAGTTTTATAAAGCCAATACTAGAAACTAATGTCTACTATCCTGTGGGTAGGTCTACATTCCATAGCAGAACCTATGCTGGTGCAGTAGAGGAGATAGGAGATATGGATGATGTCCCTATATTTGAGAGATTTTTTGGTGGAGGGATAGGAACAGTAAGGGGATATGAAGAGAGAAGTTTAGGACCACAGGAGAATGGTGATGCACTTGGTGGTCAGGCAGTATTTGCCCAGAATTTTGAGTTGATATACCCATTATATCAGGAGATACTAAAAGGTGTTTTATTTTTTGATGTGGGTAATGTGTGGGAGAACTGGGATAATATTGATGACCTGCGAAAGGGTGTAGGTGCGGGAATTAAGGTGGTAATTCCATTTCTCAACGCACCACTTGAGATTTATTATGGATATGCTCTTGACAAGGAAGAAGACGAGCCAGATGGTAGGTGGCATATAGGTATGTGGTTTGGTTTTTAAGTAAGGGATAGTTATCTGGATTGTCTGAAGTAGCAAATAAAAAGAAGAGTAAAATTGAAAAATGAAAGCAAAAGACAAAGAGAGGGGGAAAGAAAAGAATGGACATAAAAAAGATGTTTGGTTTTTGTTTATTAATGTCAGGGATGGTTTTTGCCCAGACAGTTAAGTTTGGGTATGTAGATATAAAAGAGGTCTATTCTAAGTATGAGAAGGCAATGAAGTTAGAAGAGGCATTTAATAAAGAGGTGTCTAAAATTAGTGAGTTAGAGGGCACTATAAAAAAGATGCAGGCAGATTATGAACAAAAAAGAGATATTATGAAGCCAGATGAAAAAATTAAGAAAGAGGCGGAACTAAAACTGAAATTGCAGGAATATTCTACTACACTGAGCGAGTTTAAGAAAAAGATGGATGATAAACAAAAGGAAACAGAAAAAATTGTGGAGGAGATAAAGAAAGAGGTTGGTCTCTACGGAAAAAAAGGCAACTATACTTTAATTTTGTCTTCTGGAAGCACCCTTTACTGCGGTGCTGATGTGGTAGATATAACGGATGAGATAATAAATATCATGAATAAGAAAACCGGAGATAAAAAGTGAGACTCACAGTTAAAGAGATTGCTGATGTAGTAGAAGGGGTGGTAATTGGTAAGGAAGATACCCTGATTACAGGTGTCTCCGGTATAAAAGAGGCAAAGGAGGGCGAGATTACTTTTATTGCCAATAATAAATACAGACCTCTTTTGAAATCAACTAAGGCATCGGCTGTTATTGTGCCCAGGGATATAAACAATACTGTTGATGCATCACTTATTCAGGTTGAAAATCCTTCACTTGCATTTGCAAAGATAATGACTCTTGTTGGGCCTGAGCCGATAACTTTTAACCCGGGGATAGATAAGACAGCAGTGATAGGTAAAAATGTTATAATAGGAAAGAATATATCTATACAACCCTATGCAGTAATAGAAGAAGGTGTTGAAATAGGAGATGGTGCTGTTATCGGTTCCTGTGTATATATAGGACATTATACAAAGATAGGGAGTGACTGCCTCATATATCCCCATGTAATAATAAGAGAGAGGGTTAAGATAGGGGACAGAGTGATTATACATCCTGGAACTGTTATAGGAGGTGATGGATTTGGTTTTGCCACTGTTAAGGGTGTACATCATAAGATACCACAGATAGGAACGGTTGAGATAGGAGATGATGTGGAGATTGGTTCAAATGTTACCATAGACAGGGCGAGGTTTGATACAACATATATTGGTAGTGGAGTAAAGATAGATAATCTTGTACAGATAGCACACAATGTTTATATCGGAGAGAACACCATTGTTGTGGCACAGGTTGGTATATCAGGTAGTACTACTATAGGTAAAAATGTAATAATAGCAGGACAGGCAGGGATTATCGGGCATATTACGGTTGGTGATAATTCCATTATTGGAGGTAAGGCAGGTGTTACAAAAAATGTGCCACCAAATGTTCATGTAACCGGATTTCCTGCAAGAGAAAAGTGGGAGGATATGCGGCTACAGGCATATTCCAGAAGGTATCCGGAGTTAATAGAAAAAGTCAAGAGATTAGAAGAAAAAATTAAAAAGTTAGAGAAAAAAGTCAGGGAGATGTATGGAGAAGAACCAGAAGACAATTGAGAGAAGTGTGGAAATAGAAGGAATAGGGCTTCACACAGGAGAGAAAAGCAGATTGATTTTTTACTCTGCTTCTGTTGATACAGGTATTATATTTATTAAAAAGTGCGGACCTAAAAATGAGATGATAAGACCTGTGATAGATAACCTTCTTGATACAACAAAGTTTCCGCGCAGGACCTCTATAGGAAATGAGAATGTGCAGATCCATACCATTGAGCATCTTCTGTCTGCTCTGTACTCAATGGAGATAGATAATATCCTGATTGAAATAGAAGGAAATGAGTGTCCTGGGCTAGATGGAAGTGCAAAACCTTTTGTTGAAATCCTTAAGAAGGCAGGGACAAAAGAACTAAACAAAAAAAGGAATGTCTTTGTAATAAAGGAGCCTATTTATATCTCAGAGAATAATTCACATATTATTGCCCTTCCATCAAATGAGTTTAGAATATCATATATACTTGACTATCCTGATACTGCAATTGGTTCTCAGTATGCCTCCTATTCTATAACCCCGGAGATATATGAAAAGGAGATAGCGCCTGCAAGAACATTTTGCCTGAGGGAAGAGATTGAACCACTGAAGAAGATGGGTCTGGGTAAGGGCTCCGATTATAAAAATACACTTGTAATTGATAGGTCAGGTGAGATTATAAATAACCAGTTCCGCTTTGACAATGAACCGGTAAGGCATAAGATAAATGATTTGATAGGAGATATTGCCCTATTTGGAAGTAGTATCTCAGGGCATATTATAGGAATAAAAAGTGGTCATTCATTGAATACAAGATTTATAAAAAAGATGAGGGCACTAACGGAAAGAGCAAGGATAAACAAAGAGGATAAGGTTGTTTATGAAGAAGGGGTGCTTTATCCTGAGGATATATGTAAGATTATACCACACAGATATCCATTTTTACTGGTAGATAGAATAGTTGAGTTAAGCGATAACAAGGTTATCGGGATTAAAGAGGTAAGTATGAACGAGTGGTACTTCCAGGGGCACTTTCCTGCAAAGCCCGTGATGCCTGGTGTACTAATCGTTGAGGCAATGGCACAGGTTGGGGGGGTGTTAATGCTTCATAAAGAAGAAAATAAAGGAAAACTTGCCTACTTTATGAGTATGGAAAATGTAAAGTTTAGAAAGGAAGTACGGCCTGGATGCCAGCTGATTTTACAGGTGGAGATTTTGAAAACAAAAGGAAAGGTGGCACGTCTTGAAGGAAAGGCATTTGTAGATGGAAAGGTTGTTACAGAAGGGACATTTATGTCTACCATAGTAGACGAGTAATGTTAAAAACTCAGTCCACTACGTTACCTGAAAGTATAGAGTAGAGAGTAGCAAGAGAAAAAGATATCCTTACTTTCAAGTTTAATATTTTTGTGTCTTAGTATAGCAATCTTCGTATTGAATATGTAATAATACATAATATGGCAAAAATACATCCTACTGCAATTATCTCTAAAAATGCACTTATAGAGGAAGACGACTCTATAGAGATAGGTCCTTATGCCATTATTGAGGAGAATGTCGCCATTAGAAAAGGATGTAAGATAGGGCCGAATGTCCATATCCATGGCTATACCGATATAGGAAGAGGGTGCAAAATCTTTACAGGAGCGGTTATAGGAAGTACGACTCAGGATCTAAAATATAGGGGTGGAAAGACATATCTGAAGATAGGGGAAGAGAATACAATAAGGGAGTTTGTTACTATAAATACAGGAACCGCAGAGGGAGATACTACATCTATTGGTAATAATAACCTTATAATGGCGTATGTACATATTGCACATAACTGTACTATAGGGAACAATGTGGTAATGGCAAATGCCAGTACTCTTGCGGGCTATGTGATAGTTGATGACTTTGCAATTATAGGAGGGCTTGTAGGGATACATCAGTTTTGTAGAATAGGTAGTTATTCTATTATAGGGGGCTGCTCCAAGATTACAAAAGACATTATTCCTTTTGTTGTTGCAGATGGTCATCCTGCCATTCCTTACGGAATTAATAAAATTGGTTTGAAACGAAGAAATTTCTCTTCTGAAAAGATAGCACATATAGAAGATATATATAAGGTACTGTTTCGCTCTGGGCTGAATGTATCAGAAGCGATGAAAGAACTGGAAAATATGCAAAGGACAGAAGAAATTGCATATCTTATAGATTTTATTAAAAGTTCTAAACGTGGTATTGCAAGATAATCTTCCAGTATAGAATAAAAAAGTCACAAAGTCTGAAACTCAAAATCTCAACTCAAAAATACAAACATAAAGGCATAGAGTGGTAAATGGACAAAAAAGGATTAGGGTGGAAAATAGGGCTTTTTATAAGTGATGATGAACTATCCAAGTATGTATATAAAAAACTTAAGGGCAAAGGGATAAATATCTTTCCTATCTCTTTTGTTCACTGTGGTTTTGTTAAGTCATGCATCTTTCATCCAGGAGACATCACAGGTGTCTTATCATACCTTAGAAAGGAAGGAATAAATACACTGGTATTTATAGGTAAAATTCCTGCAGAAGCTATATTCAAAAAGATGCATCCCTCTTCAGATATATTGTTTGAAAGAAAGATGCCTTGGTCCGGTGAGGTAGTTCTTAAAAATCTTACATCTTTCCTTAAAAAAGCAGATATAGAAGTAAAGCCGCTTACAGAGGTCTTAAAAGATGAACTTGCTGAGGAAAAACTCTATACAGAGATACCCTTAAGTAAAGATGAAATGGAAGATGTCAAAAGAGGGGTCTCTCTGCTTGATGATATTGCAAAATATAGAGTTGGGCAGTCAGTTGCTGTGAAAAAGGGAATGCTCGTTGCAATTGAGGGGATAGAGGGGACTGATGAGATGATAAGACGTGCAGGAAGATACTGTAAGAACTTTATTGTGGTTAAGATGGCGGGAAGATATAAAGATAAACGTTTTGATATACCGGTGATAGGACCGGATACAATAGAAATACTTATAGAGGCAGGTGCTCGTGCGATTGCTGTAGAGGCAGGTAAGTCAATTATATTTAACTGTCCTCAAGTGGTCTCTATGTGTAATAGAAAAGGGCTCACACTTGTAGGACTAAAGTCAAAATTTAAAAGACAAAAGTAAGGATTTATTCTTGCTACTTGCTCCTCTCTACTTAAATATGAACGGGGTCGGAGCAAATATGTAAGGGGATACCTACGATGATAGTAAAAGAAGGTAAAGAATATCTGCTGTCTTATCTTGAGGACTCATCAAATTTCAGGGAAGGCAAT
>JAQVEU010000066.1 GCA_028697565.1 Candidatus Ratteibacteria bacterium | reverse complement strand
TATGTGCCTTTGTGTAACAGGTCTTCTGCTAAATATTTAAGGGAGAGAAAAAATGGCTATAAAAAAATACAAAGATGTTGTATGTCGGATGTGGCTGAAAAAAGAAACGAAAAACAAGGTAGAGAAAGACGGGAAGGCATACTATTTTTGCAGTCCCGAATGTAAGGAAAAGTTTGAGAAAGATACTGAAAAATATCTTAAACTTGTTGGATGATGAAAGATATACCAGAACTTGTTGCCCTTGATGTTGAGACCACAGGGCTTGACCCTGAAAAAGACAGAATCGTAGAGATTGCCCTTATAAGAATCAGTGATGGTAATATCGTAGACAAATTAGTGACTTTATTAAATCCTGAAATGCGCATCCCACCTGATGTCTCATCCATACATGGAATAACAGATAACCATGTAAAAAACGCCCCTTTGTTTAGTGATATTGCAGAACCAGTTTTGAAACTTATCAATGGAAAGACAATTCTTGTTCACAATGCTGACTTTGATATACCCTTTCTAAAAAATGAACTAAAACTATGCGGTCTGGAATTGCCAGATATAGAAATAATTGATACATTAGATATTGCAAGAAATCACTTCACCTTTCCTAACAATTCGTTATCTACCATAGCGGCACATTATAACATAGACACATCCTGTCTCCACAGGGCTGAAGCGGATGCCATAATGACATATAGAATTTACTGCAAAATGGTAGAGGAACTGAACAGAAAAAAATAAATTTGACAAAAATATGTAGATATGTAAAAATGATTAGGCAATTAGGAAAAAGATGAGACGGACTTATTATATAATAAGAGAAGTAATAAAGGGATTTTACAAACCCACCCTTATGGAGTTCCATTCTGATGGGCAGTAATCTTAATTTACTAAATACTTATTATTTTATTTATTACCCCCTGTATCGGGCAATCTATAGATGTATTGCCGTAGTATCAGGGGTTGAAGAAAGGAGGGAATAGAATGGCGAAGGAAAGAGGTAAAGTGAAGTGGTTCAATAATGCCAAAGGATATGGTTTTATTGAACGGGAAGGCGGAGAAGATGTCTTTGTTCACTACTCTGCGATTGACGGAGATGGATACCGCTCACTCCAGGAAGGCGACACTGTTGAGTTTGAAGTCGTATCCAGCGACAAAGGACTTCAGGCAGCAAAAGTAACAAAGGTATAAACTATACCAATTGAAGGGGAGAATTATGTTCTCCCCTTCATCTCCCTATTAACTAAAATTTTTTTGCTGGATGAGAGGGGGAAGATGAAGACCATGCTCAGAAAAAGTGGGGTATTTTTTTGTTTTATTTTCTTTTGTGTGTCTACCTTATGTAGCGCACAGGTAAATATCTCAGACCGTCTGAAGATGGCGTATGAGGCACATAAAAGAGGACTGTATCCATTATCCAACTCCCAGATTGAAAAGTATATCAAAGAAAATCCCAATGCTACTGATATTGATTATGCTCACCTTTTGTATGGTGTCAACTGTCTATATCTTGAAGACACAGACAGGGCAATAGAATCCTTGAACCTTATAAGAAATAAGAGGCCCGAATCACAACTACTCAAAGATGCTACCTCTTATCTTATTCTCGCATATCTCAAAAAGGAGGATGTGGCATCTGCCACCTCATTGTATTCTGACTACAAAAACAGGTTTTCTCCTGATAACTTCCTTGAAGGGCAGATAGCACAGGTGGTCTTCTCAGTAGCAATAAAACTTTTTAAGGAAGGGGATGCTAAAAAAAGCAGGGCACTGTTTGGTATCATCTCTACTGAATTCCGGTCATCTGAATACCTGCCCGAGGCACTATATTATGAAGGGCTGACATATTACCAGGAAAATGACTTTGATAAGGCAGAAGAACTTTTCAAACAGGTATCAGAACGAGCATCCAGCATAGAACAGAAGGATATTGTCGCAGATATATATCTGAAATTGGGCGACTGTTTCTTCAACAAGAAGGACTATACCACAGCGGAATACTTCTTTAACAAAGTCCGTAATGAATTTCCTGATACCATGTACAGTATGTGGGCATCATTTCAGATGTCTCTTATTGAAAAAAGGAAGGGGAATCTTGACACAGCGGTTTCTATCCTTGAAGGGTTAAAAGGCACGGATGAAGAGGATGTCCATCTTAGAGTTCTCTCTGAACTGGCAAATGTAAAGATGCTTCAGGAAAGATGGGCAGAGTCAGAGATGTATCTTAAAGAAATAACCAAGATATCACATGCAGAACAAAATCTTGCTGAGGTCTATCTCAAATTGGGATTTGTTAACTTTAATATGGGTAAACTTGAGGACTCTATAATATATTTTAGAAAAGTCATTGATATGCCTGCCAGTAATAATGTAAAGGAAAGTGCCTACTTCTGGCTTGGCTATACATACTATATAAAAAACCTTTCTAACGACTCTCAGAAAATCTGGGACAGACTGCGGGCAGAATTTCCTGAAAGCAGTTATATCCACGAAGTACTATTTTTCACGGGAAAGAGGTACTATGAATCTTCTGACTACATTAATGCTGACAGATACCTAACAGAACTTACCAGTAAATTTCCTGACAGTTCTTTCTATTCCACAGCCACTGAAATGCTTATAGACAGCAAAATACAGCAGGGGAATCTTAATGAGGCACAGCAACTATGTGAGGACTTTCTTGAAAAGGGTAAGAGTGAAACCATATCTTTTTTATATGGAAAGATACTTTTCCTTCTTAAGGACTTCAAAAAGGCAAAGGATGTCCTGGAAAAGACCAAAAGTATAAAGTTATCAGAACAGGTGGAGGCAACCTACTATCTTGCCTATATATATGAAAAGAGAGGGGAGATTGAAAAGGCACAGGAAAAGTATCTTGAAATAGTTACCTTCTTCTCTGAATTTCCTGACTGGGTGAAACAGGCAGAGGAATGCCTTAAACGTCTTAAGAAATGAAGATCAACTTTTCTATATTATCTCTTGTCTGGATGCTATTTATATGTAAAGGATTTCCTCAGGAAATAAAACTACCTGAGGAAAGGATTATGGGGAAAGATATACGAATTGAAAAGACAAAGATTTTCCCTTTCTCTTTTCCTTCATTCAAGATTATCTTACCTGAACTGCTGGAACCTTATGAAACCCAGACAAATGATGGGATGTCTTTTACAGGAAAAACTATCAGGCAGGGGAATATAATATTTGCCATAGGAAGCAACAACAGCTTTCAGAACGGGATATTTTATCACTCTATAAAAGATGGTAAGGCAGAGTACTCTTTAGGGCTGGAAAACTTATTCTCTGATGGAGATAGAGACAACAGCCAGAAAACACAGATAGGCACTTCCTTTCAGAGAAATTCAGCAGATAGTAGGTTTTCTTTTGGACTTACAGATGGGACAATGGAACTTCCAGGACCGGAAGGCAGCCCTTTTTTAGATGAACACAGGGACTTTTTCTCTTTTCATACGGACTATTCCTTTACCAAAGACCCTGCTATCATTCCATCAGTCAGTCAGAGGTTTTATAGCATAGATAAGGTAGGTGATATAAATTTTACACTGATAGAACTTTTTGTTGATAGAGGGCCGTTTACACTTGAAACAGGAATAGAAAGACAGGATGTGTTTGATGATGACTTTTCTTCCACAGGGTTCTATCAGTCCGGATGGCTAAAACAGGGTGGTCTAAATATCGGTGGTACACTAAAGATAATAGAAAGGCATGGTGTAAGATTTCTCCCTTCTCTTATCTATAACATCAACGAAAATATTACAATGAATATCACAGGAATATATAGAATCCCTGACCTTTACAGTAGCATCATCTCTGATAACTACAAAGAACTTGTTCACCATAATATCACCCCTGAGGAAGAATATAAGGCATCCCTTACCTTCCATAAAAAGATTATAGATACGGACATATACCTTGACATTTCGCCATCTTACAGGGATAATTTTTATGGATGGGCAGATATTGACAATAATGGCCTTTTTGAGCCATATCCCCAGCAGTACTGGCAGACATCCGTTAATCTTGAACTACAACACAAACTAACGAATTATTTGAGGTGGTATCTGAAAGGAGAAAAAAGGTTTTTATCAGAAGATATAGAGTATTATCCTGAAGAGGTATTTGATACGGGCTTTGTGGTGAACTATAAAAATCTTTCACTTAATACATGGCTTTCCTATACAGGGGAAAGAAAATTTTTAGACAGGGAACTTGAAAACACCTCCGTTATTAATACAGAGGTTATTTTCAGAAAAGACAAGGTGGAATGGGGCATAGCGGTCTATAATATTACGGACAGAGAATATTTCATAGCACCGGGATATCCAGCAGAAGAAAGAAGTATACGTTCATTTATAAAGGTTTTCTTTTAATTTAGCGGAGGGTTATATGAGTTTATGGGCTCTTATCGTCAAGGGTGGGGTGATAATGGTCCCCATAATTCTTGCAGGTATATTAACATTAGCAATTATTATTGAGCGGCTATTATCACTGAAAAATAATGAGATAGACAACGAGAAATTTATAAAGGATATAGAGGAACTCCTGAAAAGAAGAAAAATTAAAGAGGCACTGCAGTTATGTGACGAGCAGGATAAGCCAGTACCAAGGGTAATAAAGGCAGGACTTTTAAAATCAGACAGGAGCAGGGAAGAAATCAAAGAGGCAATAGATGATGCTGCAAACCATGAGATACCCGTGCTTGAAAAATATCTGGCAATTATTGCAACAATTGCAACCATAGCACCTCTTTTAGGACTTCTTGGGACTGTTACAGGAGTGATAAAGGCATTTATGGTGATAGAGAGTAAAGGTGGACTTGTAAGTCCGGGGGAGCTTGCAGGTGGTATATGGGAGGCACTTGTGACAACTGTGGCAGGACTTACCGTTGCTATACCTGCCTACCTGGCGTATAATTATTTTGTAAGCAGGGTCAATAACATTATCCTGCAGATGGAAAAAAGTGCAACACGGTTGATAGACATCCTTTTCTTGTTGAAGTCAGAGGAAGAGGAGGAGTCATAGAGATGAAGTTCCAAAGACACTATTCTATCGTTAAGGGTGAACTTAATATGGCACCCCTGATAGATGTGATATTCCAGCAACTCATATATTTTATGCTTACATCAAGTTTTATTATGCAGCCAGGAATAAAAATTAACCTTCCACAGGCGGTAACCTCTGAAACAGTATCAGAAAAAGAGGTTATTGTGAGTGTCAGTAAAGAAGGTATTATCTTTTATGGAGAAAGACCTGTTACAATGGAAGAGTTAGAAAAACTTTTACAGGAGGAAACTTCAGTAGTTAATAAGAATAAAGTTATGGTTATAAAAGGAGATAAGAAGGCAGAACATGGAATAGTGGTAGGTGTGATGGATATTGCAAGAAGGTCAGGCATCACTAAAATTGTAATAGGAACAACGCCTGAATTATAGCAAGAACTTCTCACCCTTCTCCCCGCTATGCGAGGAGAGGGGAAAAAAGAATAGGTGGGGCGAGGGGTATTCTCAATAATCCCCCTCTTTAATAAAGAGGGGTGAGGGAAGATTTCATCCTTCTTCCCTTGTGGGAGAAGGTGCAGGATAAAGGTGATGGGGAAAGTTTTGAATTTTAAGTGTAAATATGAACGGGGTGCAGTTAATATTTACGTCCTTACTTTTGAGTTTTGGATTTTGAGTTTAATATGAACGGGGTTCGGTGA
>JAQVEU010000065.1 GCA_028697565.1 Candidatus Ratteibacteria bacterium | reverse complement strand
ATTCACCCTGCGGACTACATCTCCATCCCGTAGGCCATACTTATAAGGCAAACTATCCTGAGGAAGGTTGTTTACCTCAAAACCATCCACCTTTCCCCCATTTAGTTTTGGAGTAACATTTAACTTTTTAAATAGTTCTTTATCATTCCTTATCTCGTTGAGTGCCTTGTTTATGTCAACAAATACTGGCTCGGTAAATTCCGGGACTAACGCATATGATGGATTAACAATCTGTCCACCTGGCTCATCTTCTTTTTTTGCCTCAGTATCCTGTCCCTCATTCAGTTTCACAGCAAGGCCGGGTGCAACAGATACCATCATCCCTTCTGTATCTCCCTGTTTTAGTGCAATTTTTTCTTCTTTGCCATCATAAAAAAATACTACTCCATCAGATTCAATCTTAAGCACTGTGGCATTTTCAATTATATCCCCTTCCTGTAAAACAACCTCTTCATTCTTCCCTTTGGAGTTAAGAATAATATAAGAACCACCATCAGAGAAATAGACAACTCCCAAAAGGTTTATCAGGGAACTTAAAGATGGGGGTGGTGCTGGTTTTAATATGGGTGTCTTTTCTGGAACTATCTGTGGTTTCGGAGCCGGCTCTGCAAATATATTTCGTTTCAGAATAACAGAATAGTCCTGTGCGCCATATACTGAAAGAGACAACCCAATTATTACAACATATACTACATATCTTTTCCTCATATTTATAGATTATACCTCTGAATTCCTATAAAAACAATAGTGCATAATTCCTGACAAGATAATCACTCAGAAATAAAAAATTTAGTGACTATTGCCTCTCCTAAAAGTATCCTGCCTCACCTGCCTTTCTGAGAAGATATTGTTAGAATATCTTACACCTTCCATACGTGAGGTTCTATCGCTCCGAGAAATTTTTATATCTCTATCTGGAAATTGTTTCTCCCTTTCATATTTTCTAACATCCCTGTCAATGTCCCTGTCATTGATTGTTCTATTAGTAGAGTCCTTGGGTTTCTTAACTACTGAGGATTCATATTGAAAGTTGTTTCTTTCTTGTTCATGCCTTGCCTGCTGTGGTTCCGGTACAGTTCCTTGTTTATCAGGAGAACGTTGTGGGTTATTTCTCCCCATATCAGGGGAGAGATGTCTTTCATATCTATCATCCGGAGGTTTCTGGACAAAACGGTCTCTTGTCTCCCTGTGTCTGTAATCTACCCCCCTTCTGTGGTAAGGGTCATGCCTCCAGTAATGGTCATCATCATATCCCACTCTATGAACATTATGCCTGTGGTACCTACAGGCATCTCTGTCAACTATATAGATACGTGTGCATGGCCAGTCAAACCACGCCCACGAGAACCACCCTATACTTATAAAGAATGGTGGACTAAACCTGACATATCTTATACCGTAAGAAAAGGTAGGTGGACAGTACCAGTAATACGGCCTATGATGAGGATATCTCCATGGGCCATATACATAAAGCGGGTCATAGACCGGTACATAGACAAGAGTGGAAACAGCCGGCTCAATTCTTATAACCTTCTGCTCAACAATAACCTTCTGTTCTTTTGTTGTCTTAAGATTGTCATTCTCATAAGCCATCTCCCGCAACTCCTGAACTACATTCATAACATCTTCTTCCTGCAGAAGAAAGGCATCACCAAGACGTCTTGTCTGTTCAAGATTCTCACTTAAAGCAAAAAGAATATCCGGAAAATTACAGAGTGACTTAACACTGGTATCCCAGTCCTTATCCAGAAGAGCACTGTATAGTTTGTCCCCTGCAAGTCCTTTATTGTTCTTCAGCCATCGTTCTGCCTCAACAATCTCAAGCGGATAGGTTGATGCCATAAGTATCTGGGCAAGAAGTGAATCAGGATAGAGGGCAATCGGAGCAAGCATCTGAACAAGTTCTTCCTTACTGTATTTTTCATCCTCTATGGTACCTGCATATCCCTGCAAAGGTATTCCTGTTAAGACCACAAGAAAGGCAGCCAGCACTATTATGGTCTTTTTCGCAATCCGGACATTTCTCATTGGAATTCACCTCCTCTTACCTTCTGATATTCTGACTGAAAAGCAAGGCAAAAGGTTTATAAGGAATTGTACAGCAAAAAAATCTTTGACGCAAATATTTTTTAATGTTATATTATAATATAACAATGGAGGTGATATAATGAAGGTAACAACTATCCGTTTGCCCGAAGAAAAACTAAAGATAATCAAGGCAATTGCCGGATATGAAGGAAAATCCATCAGCAAGGTCTTTGATAAAATGGCAGAAGAGTATATACTCAGACATATGGAAACTATGGAACTACTTAAAATACCCAATTTTCATTCTGAATGTGTTGCTGGTCTGGCGGAAATTAAAAAAGGTAAGGGAAAAAACTTAAGTGAAATGGCAGATTAAATTTTCAACACAGGCAGAAAAATACTATATAAAGTTGCCTTCTGATATGCGGAAAAGAGTGAAAAAATCACTATTTGAGTTAGGTAATACAGATATTCCTTTTTTACATCCTGACGTAAAACCACTTCTGGGTAAACTTGATGGGTTCTACAGATTAAAGATTGGTAAATACAGAATTATTTTTTCAATAATTAAGGATATACACACTATAGCAGTCGTCAATATCTTCCCAAGAGGAGATGTATATAAAAAATAGCACATATTCAGTAGAAGGTGTGCTATATTAGGGCACAAAGTGTTAAAATTCTCCTCAATCCCCTCTTTCTTCCTATTCCTTCCTTTTATAAAGGAAGGTTAGGATGGTCCTATATTCTCCACCCCTACCTATATCCTCCCCCCTCATATGGGGAGGAAAAGAGATTCCCTCTCCCTTTGAGGGGAGAGGGTACGGGTGAGGGTGAAAACTTTTCCTACACTCTCCACCCCCACCTATAAATAAACTCTAAATCTAAAACACTAAACCTAAAAATCCCGTCTAACCACCCCCACCTATATCCTCCCCCCTCGTATGGGGAGGAAGAGAGATTCCCTCTCCCTTTGAGGGGAGAGGGTACGGGTAAGGGTGAAAACTTTTCCTATACTCTCCACCCCCACCTATATCCTCCCCCCTCGTATGGGGAGGAAAAGAGATTCCCTCTCCCTTTGAGGGGAGAGGGTACGGGTGAGGGTGAAAACTTTTCCTATACTCTCCACCCCCACCTATATCCTCCCCCCTCATATGGGGAGGAATTAGATTGCTTCTCCTTCCTTTTATAAAGGAGGGTTGGGGTGGATTTCTATAAAATCTCCCCTATCCCCTCTTTTTCAAAGAGGGGAAATTTCCCTCGCCCCGCACAGAGGAGAGAGAGGTGCTGGTGCGAAGAATAATGAGCACCAGCACCCCTTCAAATCCCCTTCAATTCTTTTTCTGTTTTTTATTTACTAATCACTGGTCACTAACCACTAATCACTGCCCTAATTTGGGTGGGTGAGGGGATTTGAACCCCCGGCACCTGGAGCCACAGTCCAGCGCTCTGCCACTGAGCTACACCCACCATATAAACTCAAAATCCTAAACTCTAAAGTAAGGATGTAAATATTAAACTCTAAATCCAAAACAATAAACCTGCTAATATATTTTATCTTTTAATGGATTGCCTGTAAATAGACCATTGGTGATTATACCTTGCTTTTTGTATTTGAGAGATATATGTACATATTTATTAAGCAAGAACATTAAATCATAAGTGAGTGCGCCTGGCCCGACTCGAACGGGCAACCGTTGGGTTCGAAGCCCACCACTCTGTCCAATTGAGCTACAGGCGCCTTCTTTAATTATACCTTAACTGTAATATTTACTGCACCCCGTTCATATTTAAATAGCAAGTAGAGAGTAGAAAGAATCCCTCGCCCTGACCTTCTCCCCATAAAATGGGGAGAAGGAGAAGGAAATCCATCCTAACCTTCCTTTACAAAAGGAAGGAATAGGAACAAGTGTCCCTCGCCCGTCTTGCCCTAACGGGCTTCGGTCAACGGGGGCAGTTCACCAACTCACTGCCCTTGCCAAACGATGCTCGTTATTCTTCGCATCGGCAATACCCTCTTCACCCTCTGTGCTACACGGTGCTCATTATTCTTCGCACCAGCACCCCTCTCCCCATATGAGTGGGGAGGATATAGGTAGGGATGGAGAGTAAAGGAAAAGTTTTCACCCTCCCCTTTATCCCCTCCCCTCATAGGGAGGGGGAAAAGGAAAGAGAGGTGAGGAAGCAATCCACCCCCACCATCCTTTTATAAAGGAGGGATAACTCCCCCCCCATTCCCCCCTTTAATAAAGGGGGGTTAAAAGAGAATTCCCCTCTTTGTAAAGAGGGGTGAGGGGAGATTTAGGTTCCCCCCTTGATAAGGGAGGGGCTAGAGGGGATAGTTGCTACTTTTCAGACAACACAATTGACTGATTATCTACCCTGTTTCTTTTAAAGAGAAGGACATAAGGAACGAAATTAGCGATACGGAGAGACAGAGAAGAAAGATTGTCTTGTAGGCAACGGCTGGGTAAATCACTATACCTGAAATCTCAACCGACAGATATATGAAATGGTCAAGGATACGGCCTGCAAGAAAACCTATAACAGAAATAAAAAGATAAGAGATAGCATTAAGAAAACCCACAGAAGTAGCAGCAACCTCTATAGAATTCATCTCTTTCATCACTGTAATATAAACAGGTGAAACAGCAGCAGATATTGCAAGTAAGAGATACGAAAACAGGAATAGCCCTGGACATATATTGAATAAGAGGTTAAACAGGAGTATAAGAACTGCTATCAGGGTAGATGTGGTTGAAAACATTATAATGGGTTTACGTCTGCCTGTAATCTGTGAAGTCCATGAAGAGAGAAATGCAAAGAGTGTATTTGCAACCATCATTATAAATGTGAAAGACGCCGCCTTTGCTGATGAAAAATTGCAAAAGTCCTCAAGGAATTTTTTCCCTATAGACGACTGAAATAAAAAGTATATTCCAAAACTTACAGGACCAGCAATAACAACAGGAAGGGTATGTGTATTTTTCACCATTTCTAAAAAACGGGGGAGTGAAAATGTATGTTTCTGGACAAGTCCCTCTCTTGCCTTTCTAAAAAATGGGAGACAGATAACTGTAAAGATAGAGCAGACAACACCCGCAATTAAGAAAGAGTTCCGCCATCCTATTACACTTACAGCCCTTTCCAGGGGATATGTAGCAAAAATACCACCAGAATATCCAAACATAAGTGAGATACCAAGATAAAATGGGAACTCCTCTGCCTTATAAAGTGTGCTTAATATCTTTATAAAACTTATATAGATAAAACTCGCACTGAAACCAATAAATGCTCTTGAAAGGAAAAGCATAAAAGAAGAGTAGGAAAAAGGGAATAATAATGAGGCAAAACTGAAGAGAAAGGCACCTACAATAAATGTTTTAAAACCACCAAATCTGTCAGCAATTATTCCCACAAAAACCTGCATAAATCCATATACAAGAAATGTGAGAGAGGCAAGACCTGTGACAGCAGTCGCAGAAAGAGAAAATGTTAACTGCAATTCATTGAAGATAGTTCCAGGAACTCCTACCCTCTGAAAATAAGAAAAGAAGTATATAATATTTACCAGTAAAAATAGTATAGCCCGCTTTTGCTGTTGTGTATTATCCATTTTAAAGGAATATAAAATCAGAAACTTAAAACTTGCCGCCCATCAAACCCCCTCTAACTTCCCCTTATCAAGGGGAGAACCCAAATCTCCCCTCACCCCTCT
>JAQVEU010000064.1 GCA_028697565.1 Candidatus Ratteibacteria bacterium | reverse complement strand
TTTATATCCAGGGCAGATAGACCTTGGAGCCGCATATATAAGTATGAAAGAGACACTTCAGGAGAGTTATAAGAAGATACCCCAAGAGGTAACCCTCCTTATTGAGTATAAGGTCTTTGAACCAGGAACATACAGTACTACAATACCTGACTGGGGAACATCATATCTTCTTGCAAAATCACTTGGTAAAAATGCAGGGGTACTTATCGACCTTGGGCACCATCACCACGGTACAAATATAGAACAGATAGTGGCAACCCTCATTGCTGAAGATATGCGATGTGGTTTCCACTTCAACACAAGATATGCCGCAGATGATGACCTTTCCGTAGAACCAAATCCTGAAATGGCGAGAATTTTCTATGAACTTTGTAAAGGAGATGTAGTTATTGGTCAAAAGAAGTGGGCATATATGATAGACCAGGCAAGTGGAAGAGAAAACAGAATACATGCCTTACTTCACTCAATAGATTCACTCCAGATGTCCATTGCAAAGGCATCCCTTGTTGATACAGAAAATATAGAAAAATTTAGAGAACAGGATGAAATTATCCTTGCCAACAGGTTGTTCAACAATGCTACTATCAATGCCGATGTCAGACCTATCGTTGCAAAAGCGCGTCTTGAAAAGGGACTTCCAGTAGACCCCATAAATGCATATGTAGAAAGTGGGTACCAGCAAAAGATAGAAAAAAGATAAGAGATTTTTACATAGAGAGGTGGTGCAATGAAAGAGGTAATACCTGATGATAAGAATATTGCATGGAAGAATATTGCGGAACTATCAAGATTAAAGGAGGGATTTCGGCCACAGCGAGCTCCGGAACAATGGATAAAGAATTTTTCTGAAGGGGCTGCGTGGAGATGCCTCCAAAGTGCAAATGTAAGAATGCTTTTAAAAACAGACTCAAAATCTGTGGGTATCAGATGGACAAACAAGATTGAATGGACAAATTTTGAAGTTCTCGGTGAGGTCTTTTGTAATGGCAAAGTATGTGGAACTTTTTCGTGTAACCCTGCAGGAAAAATACGTGAGGATATTTTTGCAATAGAAAGTATCGGTGAAAACCTGTGGGAGATACACTTTCCATGGTGTGCTGAAACAATTATTGATAGTATTTTTATAGATAAAGATGCACACCTTTTAACAGTGCCTGAAAATAAAGGTGATACTATGTTGTTTTATGGAAGTTCTATAACTCAGGGATATAATGCCACGAGAGCCAGTGGCACATGGCCATATATTACATCCTCTTTACTTGGTATAGAACTTTATAATTTTGGGCTGGGTGGAGCAGCATTTTATGAGAAAGAAATTGCTGAATTTATTGCTTCTCGTACGGACTGGAAATATCTTACTGTAGAAGCAGGGACGAATACATCCGGTGGGTATGAAACCCCTGAGTCTTATAGAAAAACCCTTACTATTTTTCTCAATATAATAAAAGAAAAACACCCTGATGCTCCAATTTTATGTTTTACATCAACCTATTTTATAGACCATGACGAAAAAGGAATCAAAAATAATAAGGGGTACCTTATGGAAGATTATCGTGAGGTAACAAGAGAGATTATTAGAACAAGAATGAAAGATGACGATAGGATATTCCTGGCCGAAGGGCTTGACTGGATTGGAAGCAGCAAATATCTCTCTGATAGCATACACCCGGACGATGAAGGTATGAAACGTATAGGAAGAGGCGTCGCGGATTTCTGGAAGAAAACATCTTTCTTTAATTCCTGATTTTTTATATCTTTATCTATTCACTTCTTATAAAACTTATAATAAAAAGAATCTCATCTTACAAATCCTCTTGACAAAAAAATATATAAGGTATTTAATATAGACAAAAGGAACAAAATGGTATATTTTGGGGAATTTAGGGGCAAGGTAGACAAACAGGGTAGAATTGTAATTCCGTCAAAGATGAGGGGGCTATTATCAGTTAAACAAAACGGAGTTGTATATATAACAAAAGGGCTGGAGAACTGCCTTTTCATCTTCTCTGAAAAGATGTGGGAAAGTCAGAGCACAAAACTGAAAGACCTTCCTTTTACAAAAGGTAATCCAAGAACATTCACGCGCCTCTTTTTTTCAGGTGCTTTTCAGTCACATATTGACAAACAGGGACGAATCCTTATCCCTGCCAATCTGCTTAACTATGCATGTATTCAGGAAAATATAGTAATAATAGGGGCAGGTACAAGGGTTGAGGTATGGGATGAGAAAAAATGGAACGAGTACTATGAACAGTCCCTTAAAATCTATGAGGATATTTCAGAAAAATTAATGGAGATGTAAAGATGACTGAACACTATCCTGTAATGAAAGGGTATGTGGTGCAATATCTAAACCTTAAAGATGGCGGAATATATATAGATGCAACCTGCGGATATGGAGGACATAGCAGATATATCCTTGAGACAAACAGCAACATATTGCTTTACGGAATGGACAAGGATGAAGATGCTATCCGATATATATCTAATGCACTTGCGGACTTCAAAAACTTCAAAGCAATACACTCTGGATATGAAGAGATGGACAGAGTGTTAGAAAAAGAAGGGATAGAAAAAGTAGATGGAATATTGATGGACCTGGGATTTTCAACAAATCAGATTAAGGATGGCGAAAGGGGATTTAGTTTTCAGATAGAAGGCCCACTTGATATGAGATATGACAGGAGAAATAACCTTACAGCAGGAGAAATAATTAATAGATGGAGCAGAAAAGAGATTATATGGCTCTTTGAAAACTATGGAGAGGTGAAAAAGTCACACAGGATTGTTGATGCTATTATTGAACGGAGAAAAAAGAAAAAATTTGAAACAACCACAGAACTTGCTGATTTTATAGCAAAATACTATAGAAGATATGGAAAGATTCATCCTGCTACTAAATTTTTTATGGCTTTGAGGATTGCAGTGAATAATGAGATAGATGTCCTAAAAGAAGGGCTAAGGAAAGCAGTATCTTTGCTAAAAACAGATGGACGGTTAGTTGTAATCTCATTTCACTCTATTGAAGATAGAACTGTAAAATATTTTTTCAGGAATAATTGCCAGTTAAATGTCTTAACAAAAAAACCTGTACTGCCAGATACAGAAGAGATAAGAATTAATCCGGAAAGCAGAAGTGCAAAAATGAGGGCATGTGAAAAGACATAAAGGACGTAAAAGGTCATTGCCGACAGTAGTGATATTGATGGCAATTGTGTGGACATTCCTGTGTTTATATGTGTGGCTATCATGTAAAATTGTTGCCATTGGATACAAAATGGAAGAGGCAAAAAAGATGTATGAAGAGGCACATATGCTGAATCAGAACTATAAGGCAGAGGTTTTACGTTTATCTTCTCCTGAATATCTTTTAAAGATAACAAGAAACGCAGGCATTGAGCTGGTAAATCCTTCTGCATGGTGTTATGTGGATATAATGGTTGATGATACAAAAGGAAACAGAAATGATACGGCTGAAGCTGGAATACATTAAGAAAATTATACATAAAAGGTTATTCTGGGCACAGATAGTTTTTTTCTTTATGTTTGCCCTTGTATTTTTTTCTCTTTTCAACATCCAGATTGTTAATCCACCTGAAGGGAAAAGGATAGGACAGTATGAAAAGGTTGAAATACCTGTCCCGAGAGGAACAATATACGATAGAAATGGCAAGGTTATGGCTATAAGTGTCCCCTATTATTCATTATATATAGATTCATGGAAGGTCAACCACCAAAAGAAGAAAGACCCATCCTATCCTGAAAAACTAAAGAAAGAACTTGTTTCTATCTTAAAGATAGGCCCCGGGGAGATAGAAAAAAAACTTCAACAACGTTATCCCCTTATGAAAAAAGAGTTATCAGTTGAAGAGTATAAGGCCATCTCAGAAAAAAAATTACCAGGGACTGTTTTTCTGCCATCATATAAACGAATCTATCCTGGTGGGAAAGTTGCATGCCATATCTTAGGATTTGCAGGAATTGACGGCTATGGGCTTGAAGGTGCAGAACTTTATTATGATAACATACTAAAAGGAGAAAAAGGTATTTCTCTAATTCTTAAAGATGGCACAGGAGACCTCATCTACTCAGTTGAGAAAAAACTTTCCATACCCAAACCCGGTAAAGATATCTATCTTACAATAGATTCTAACCTTCAGTATATCGTGGAGGAAGAGATAGAAAGTGTTTATTATAAATACAACGCAGCAGGTGTGTCGGCTATAGTAATTGACTATGATACAGGAGAGGTCCTTGCCCTTGCAAATAAACCTAACTATGACCCTAATCACCCTGATAAATTCTCTCCTTCGGATAGAAGAAATAGGGCAGTTACCGACCTTTTTGAACCTGGCTCAACATTTAAGATAGTGACTGCTGCTGCAGCAATAGAAGAAGGGGTTGTATCCCCTGATGATGTTATTGACTGTGAAAGTGGCAAATGGTTTGTAAGGAACCACTATCTACGAGATGTACATCCATATGGAAGATTAAAGGTAAGAGAGGTAATAGAAAAATCAAGTAATATAGGAACAGTAAAGATAGCAATGAAGTTAGGTGAAGCAAAACTTTATGAATATTGTAAAAAATTTGGGTTTGGGGAACTCACAGGGATTGACCTCCCCGGTGAAATAAAGGGTATATTGAGGCCACTAAACAGATGGTCAGGATATTCAATAACTGCTGTTCCTATAGGACAGGAGGTGGGCATCAATGCATTGCAAAGTATAAAAGCAATGGCAGTTATAGCAAACGGTGGCTATCATATACAACCACATATACTTAAAGAATTCAGAGATACCACATCTGGAGCCGCTATCTCATGGCAGGGAAATGAAAAGCAGAGAGTCCTTTCACAAGAGACCTGTGAAACACTTAGAGAAATACTTCAGGAGGTAACAGGACCCAGAGGCACAGCACCACTTGCTAATATACCTGGCTATAGTATCAGCGGAAAGACAGGGACTGCCCAGAAGATTATAGATGGACATTATTCAAAGGATAGATTTGTGGCTTCATTTGTAGGATTTCTGAACCATAAAGATGCAAAGATGCTGATTTTGGTAAAGGTTGATGAGCCAAGACCTGTCTATTATGGTGGACTTGTGGCTGCTCCTGTATTCAAAAATATAATGTGGCGTTCCTTACAGCATCTTGATGTTCCACCTGCCACCTCCGACGAAGAACACAGATTAGCGATGACAAAATGAAACTAAAAGAACTTATTAAAAACCTTGATTATAAACGACTATATAATCTGAACAACCCTGAAGTAAATGGTATTGCATATGACTCACGAAGGGTAAAGGAAAATTTTATTTTTGTGGCATTAAAAGGGACTTCCTCTGACGGACATCACTTTATAAATGATGCTATATCAAGAGGTGCAAGGGTCCTCATAGTAAATAAAAAAAGTGCAGTGCTGCCTTCAGATGTAGGAGAGATTGTTGTAGAAGATACAAGGAAGGCACTCCATACCATAGCAGCAGAATTTTACGGACACCCTTCAAAAAAGTTAAAATTAGTTGGTATAACAGGAACTAATGGAAAGACCACCACATCATTTATTATCAAGCATATACTTGAAAATAATGGAAATAAGTGCGGACTTATAGGGACCATATCCTACCAGATAGGGGAACGGTCTATCACATCTACCAATACAACTCCTGAATCACTTGACATCCAGAAACTTTGTTCTGATATGGTTGAGGAAGGATGCATCTATGCTGTAATGGAGGTATCATCACACGGGATAGACCAGGGCAGAATAGCAAACCTCCATTTTGATACA